>JBGTEH010000256.1:0-1853 GCA_041747915.1 Ilumatobacteraceae bacterium | reverse complement strand
AAAGATGTCAGTCTGTATCTGCTCGAGCGGGCACCCACCTGGCTCGAGGATTTCTGACGCTGTCACCACACCGACCGGGAGAGCCATGCGAGTCCACGAACTGATCGACATCCTCAGCGACCAGCCCGCCGACGCCGAGGTGGAGTTGGCCGTCATCGCACCAGTCGAGGATGGCTCGGACGACATCACGGTCGACCGATACTTCGTCGACGGGGTGCTTCCGTGGGAGGACGACGAAGACGACGAAGACTCCGACGGCGAGCTGACGATCTGGCTGGTCGGTGGCGAGGAAGCCGACGTCAACGCGTTCCTCGACGCCATCGAGCAGCCCGACGCCTGACTTCCGGCGATCGCCACCGCTCAGCTGCGGTGGAGCCAGTCGCTCACCTCTGGCGTCGTCAACTGGTGGATGCGTCGCCAGTAGGTCGATTCTCGTTCGGGCGTCATCAACGAGCGCCAGTCGCCGCCCTCACCGGAGCGGAAGAACAGCGCCGGGTCGGTGAAGATTCGCTTCGTGTTCGGCGCCAGATCGCCGGCACGCGCTCGCATGTTGTCGATCGACGCCTCGTCGGCGAGCGCCTCGATGTGTTCACAGGTCATCTCGAGTCCGAACGCCGCAGCGAGTCGAGTCATCGTGGCCACCCGGTCGGTACTCATGTCGTGAAAGTGGAGCAGGTGCACGTTCGGCGACTCGCGGCGTTCCCAAGCGACGTTGACGTGACCGAGCACAGACGCCAACGACATGTTCACGTTGGGTTCGTCATCGACGAGCCAGAGATCGAAACGCTCCTCGACGGTCGGGGCGGGTTCCCGATGAAGTTCGACGAGCGCGTCGAGACCTCCCGACTCGCTGATCACTGTGGCGAACTGCTCCGTGTCGATGTTCGCGACGTGATGCTCCCACGAGACGAACACGTCGCGCGGGTCGCGGGCCACGACGATGTAGGTCACGTCGTTCCACTCGGGAACGCCGTCGAGGGGTGTGTGGGTCTTGACGAACCGACGATGGACCTGCGCGTCGAGGTGGGCGAGCACCTCGTCGTCGCTGCGTGTGTTCATGTCGAGCCACGGCGACAGGTCGTCGAGGCGACCGGGGAAATCTGCTCCGTCGAACACGAGCAGTGCACACATCATCTGCGTGAGCGTGGTCCCACACTTCGGCGGCGTCGAGATGACGATGTCGCCGGACCGGTGCTCGAACTTCGACCAGCGCGCGCTGTCGGACACTGCATTGCGGTACCGCTTCATCGCCGCTCCCACCGGTGGAGAGTACCAGCCGGCTCCGTCACTACTGTCGGCCGACATGGAGCCCGCTGACGCCGACCGCTTCCGCAGCGATGACGAGATCGCCTTCGGCGTCGTCGACCCGCTGAGCGCAGCGGCGATCGATTCACTGCGTGCCTATTTCGCCGAACTCGACCATCGCTTCGACACCGGCTTCGACCCCGGCAATGCGGTGTTCGACGACGCGGCGTCGTTCGTCGAACCCGACGGCTCGTTTGTGATTGCGTCATCCGCCGGGATGACAATCGCCTGTGGCGCGATTCAGCGGGTCGATACCGATTGTGGGGAGATCAAACGAATGTGGGTGTCGCCCGACTGGCGCGGCGTGGGCCTCGGGCGTCGCATGCTCGGCGAGCTCGAGCGTCGGGCCGACGAACTCGGATACCGAACCGTGCGGCTCGACACGAACGATGTCTTGACCGAGGCGATCGCCCTCTACGAATCGGCCGGTTACCGCTCGATCGAGCGCTACAACGACAACCCATACGCACGTTGCTGGTTCGAGAAGAGTCTGAGCTGATCGACGCGATCGGGCGAGCCTCCCCTCGCGTTGACGTCGTGTGGGGGGG
>JBGTEH010000255.1:0-2324 GCA_041747915.1 Ilumatobacteraceae bacterium | reverse complement strand
TCGTACGACGCGGTGGTCGCCGAGATCCTCACCAACCCGAGCGTCGCTTCGAACGTCGACGACGCACTGGTCGGCCGCTACTTGGCTCTCTTCCCTGAAGACAGCACATTTGCGACCGGGGCACTCGGATTCTGGGCGAGCGAGGCCGCTGCTGGCCGCTTCTACCGCGCCGGGCCGCGAGGAGCGATGTACGACTCAACCGTGCAATCGGTCGAGCTCCGCAGCGAGACCGAGGCGGTGGCGAAGGTGTGCACGATCACCTCGATCCAGATCGTCGACAGCACCGGTGCGGCGCTCGAGTCCCAGGGCGGCGTCAACGGCGGCGAGGTCGTCGTCGTGCGAGTAGGTGACGACTGGCTGCTTCGTGATCTGACCGAGGCACCGCCCGATGACTGCCCGCGGCCCGGGGATTCGTAGTGCGAACGCGCACCTGCGTCGCTGCCATCGGCGCCACAGTCGGTCTGTTGGTGACCGCGCCCACGGCGGCGATGGCGCAAGATGTCACCCAGTGCGTCGAGTGGTCACCGCGTGGCTACTGCATCGAGTGGGACGTGCCGACGCCCGGCACCCCTGCTACGCCTGGCGACTCGGGCGGCGGCCCGCCTCCCGAGTGCTATTGGGTCAACCTCGGCTACGACATCGAGGACCCAACGATCTACGGCGACTTCGGACTGGACCGCCCGCCGGAAGGCGTTGACGTCGTGTGGCAATCCTGGGAGTGCGCTGATGGCCGAACCACCTTCAACTTCCGGTGGGTGATCGCAGCCACGCCCGGAACGTTGGCCACCATCGCACGAGGCCGACTTGTCGGTGAACTGCCGCAACCCGTTGTCGAGTCATCACCACCAGCGGGCACCGCGTCGATCATCGGCGTTCCCGTGTTCGTCGCCGTCGTGAACTGGACCGGCGTCGTGACCGAGACCGAGTGCGCGGGTGGTCTGTGCGTGACCGTCACCGCTACGCCTCAGCTGACGTTCCGGCCGGGCGAGCCGGGCGCACAGACGGTGCAATGTGCCGGCTCGGGAACTCGCTTCACAGCGAGCGCTGGAACGCCCGAGGCCCAGGCGGGCGCGCCGGGCGCGTGCGCCTGGACCTACACGACCCGTACCGGAGCAAACGATCGTCCATCGGCTTGGCCCGGGCAGGCGTCGGTGTCGTGGTCGATCTCGTGGACGGCAACGACGGGTGCGTCTGGGTCACTTGCGGCGGTGACGCGCTCGACCGATGTGGCGCGGCCAGTCGCGGAGGTTCAGACCGTGATCGAAGGTGGGGAGACACCATGAGTACGACGATGACTCGCCGCAACGGATCGGGATCCACGGAGTCGGCAAACCGAGCTGCACGGCAGGCGACGGTTGCTGGCCAGAAGAAGGACCCGGTGCGGCGGCGATGGGGCCGCATCGGTGGAGGTGTGTTCGCTGCGGTGGTCGGCGGATGGCTGTTTGCCTCGCTCTACCTCTCGGCCGACGACCGAGTCGAGGTGCTGGCCGTTGCATCCGACATTGGGAGGTTCGACGTGATCGAGCGGAGCGACCTCAGGGTCGTCACCATCGGCGAGGACACCGACGTTGCCTCGATCCCTTCATCGCGCCTCGACGACTTGGTGGGGCGGGTCGCCTCGACCGACATCGTGGCCGGCGGCCTGCTCGTCGACGGGCAGTTGTTGCCCGCCGGTGATCGACTCGTGACGGCCGCCGAGGCGATCGTGGGCGTGTTGGTCGGGCCAGGTGATTCGCCGACTACGGGCATGACCCGTGGAGCCGCGGTGTCGGTCGTCATCCGACCGGCTGCGGGAACCAACGGCACCGTCGCTGAGGTACCCGGGTGGATCGCCGGGATCGGCGGCGAGGTGTCGTCGAGCGGGGACCGACCCGTCGAGGTCGTCGTCACTCGGTCCGAGGCTGCCCGAGTTTCTGCCGCCGCCGCAGACCGTCGGGTCACGATCGTGGTGCTGGGGGACTGACGATGCGACTGGGACTGGTGAGTGCCAAAGGGTCGCCGGGGGTGACGACGCTGGCCATCGGGGCCGCTGCGGTAATGGGCGCGATCGCCGTGGAGCTCGATCCGGCTGGCGGTGATGTCGAGTGTTGGGTGGGCCCGATCGGCGAACCCGGGCTCATCAGGGTCGCCGGGGCACTACGTCACATGGCGGACCCGAACGGGGTGCTCGCCGAGCACGCAGCTGAGGTGAACCCCGGGTTGCGTGTCGTGCTGGCACCGACCGGTGGCGAACAGGCGGCGTCGACGTTGATGGCGATCGGCAATCGGCTGGCCCCGGCGATGCGGGGCGAGGGCGGTTCGGTGGTGCTCGACGGCGGCCGCTG
>JBGTEH010000254.1:0-11354 GCA_041747915.1 Ilumatobacteraceae bacterium | reverse complement strand
ACAGCGACGAGCCGTGCGGGCAGCGCGGAAGTCCGAGCGGGGGCCGACCGACAGCACCGAGATCGGCCGTCGGGCGGGGCGACTGGTCGGCGGCGCGGCGAGTGCGGCCAAGCAGTGGAAGGATGGTCTCGGCGAGTCGGCGGCATCTCCGGCCGAGCCGGTCGAGACGCCCACCGCCGGGTGGGGTCCTCCGACTCCTCCGCAGTCGCCGCCGTAGGATTGTGTCATGACGTTCGAGCAGCCCGCACCCGATCTGGCCAAGATCATCGCCGCACTCGACGAGTGGGAGAAGGGCGACGAGTCGCCGGGTCGGGCTTTGGCGAACATGAAGACGGCCGGCCTTGCGCGGGTGCTGGCCCAGCTCGCAGCCGAGGGCTGGATTCCATCGGAGTGATCACGCCCCGGCGCGGCGGGAGCCAGCAGATTCCGCGTCCCGAGGTCTGGACGGTCGACCACACCTCGCCGTGGCCGATGCGTCCGTCGTGGTCGGTCGACGAACTGGTCCGCTCGGTTCCCACCCATTCGGCGCCACTGCTGCCGGCGTTCCCTGACGCACGGGTGTCAGCGGTGCTGATCGTTCTGCTCGACGGGGCCGATGGTGCCGAGGTGCTGCTCACCCGACGGTCGATGGCGATGCGCAACCATCGAGGCGAGATCAGCTTTCCCGGCGGACGCCTCGACCCCGGCGAGACTCCGGTGGAAGCCGCCGTGCGCGAGGCGCACGAGGAGGTCGGGCTGGATCTGTCGGCACCGAGAATCGTCGGCGAACTCCCGCATCTCAACACCATCGTCAGTCGGAGTTACATCGTGCCGGTGGTGTCGGTGCTCGACCATCGGCCTGACCTGCGCCCGCTGACCGATGAGGCCGATCGTGTCTTCTGGACGCCGGTGATCGAACTCACCCGGCCCGACACCTACCGAGTCGAGCGCTGGGGCAGCGCACCGATGGATCGACCGCTGCACTTCTTCGAACTCGACGACGAGACCGTGTGGGGAGCGACCGCCCACATACTGGTGGACCTGCTCACGTACTCCAGCCGCCGCTGAAGCTGAAGAACTGACCGGTCTGGAACCGGTTGGTGCCATCGAGCAGCACGGACGTGAACGATGCCAGTTCCGCCATCGTTCCGAGCTTGCGCATCGGCACCTGCGCTTCGATCGCCGTGCGACGCTCGGGATCGGTGTCGGCGCGTGAGGCCTTCAGAAAGCCGGGGAAATCCATGTAGTTCGTACCGATGGCGTTGACCTGGATGCCGGCCCGGGCGAATTCGAGGCCGACTGCGCGAACGATTCCGTTCGCTCCCGCACGCGTACCGCCGTAGATCGACGTGATCGGATCGGGCCGCGCCCCGGTCGCCGAGGTGAACACGACGACCTGTCCGCTCTGAGCCTCGACCATCGGAGGCAGGACCGCTTGCAGGCCGTGGAAGACCATGTCGAGGTTCATCCGCTTCACCCGCTCCCACTGGTCGGTGGTCATGTCGAGGAACTTGCCGACAACGATCAGCCCGGTGACGAGGCACACCGAGTCGAGTCGACCGAACCGATCGAGGGTCTGAGCAACGATTGCACGATTGCCCTCGGCGGTCGAGAGGTCGACATCGAAGACCGTGAGTATCGAGGCGCCGAGTGCCTCGAGTTCGGGGATCTGCGCGTCGAACGGCACCTCGACACCCACCATCGAGTCGTCACCATCGGTGCCCTGCAGGACGAGATCGAACCCCCGTGCCGCCAGCGACCGTGCGAGCGCAGGCCCGACGTATCCGCTCGCCATCGTGATGAGTGCCACCGGCCGCTGATCGTGCTGTGTCGTCACGCTTCCCATCCTTCCACCTGCAACGCGTGAACAAATGGAGCGCTCAGTGCCCCATTTGTTCACGCGTTCGGGTGAGGAGGTCCCAGGCGGCGTCGACGTGACGGCGTTCGGTCGCTCGGGCACCGATCGAGACGCGCAGGACCGATCGCCCATCGAGGACAGTTCGGGTGAACAGGGCTCGCCCGCCGGCGTTGGCAGTGTCGATGAGGACGTCGGTCGCTGCGTTCGCCATCTCGGGATCGTCGCCGCGCGCAGCGAGGCACAGCAGGTTGAGCGGATGGGGAGCGACGATGATGAAGCGATCGTCGGCGGCCACGCGCGCGGCAAGTTCCTGCGTCAGCGACACGTGGTGGCGAATCATCGTGCGGATCGATTCGACCCCTTCGCACCGGATCGTGAACCACACCTTGAGTGCACGGAAGCGGCGTCCCAACGGAATCTGCCAGTCGCGGTAGTCGATGACGGCGCCCGCCTCCGCAGCCTGTGAGCGGAGGTACTCGGGCAGGATGCTCAACGCGCCGAGCAGCGCAGCGCGATCTGCGGTCCAGTACAGATTGCAGTCGAAGTTGACGCCCATCCACTTGTGCGGGTTCGTGCAGTACGAGTCGGCGTATTCCACCCCGGCGTTGACCCATCGGTGCTCCGGCTCCAGCGCGGCGATCCCCGACATGGCCGCGTCGACGTGCAGCCACACGCCTTCGAGTGCACAGATCGCGCCGATCGCGGCCGTTGGATCGAACGCCATCGACGACGTCGTGCCGTGGGTCGAGCACACGAAGAAGGGGACGAGGCCCGCATCACGATCCGCCGCGATCATCTCGCCAAGCGCATCGGATCTCATCGCGAACGACTCGTCGTGGGGCACGATCCTGATCCGATCGGTGCCGATGCCAGCGATCCGCAGCCCCTTCTCGATGCTCGAATGAGCCTGAGATGTGGCGTAGGCGACGAGCCGAGTCGTGTCGCCGCTGGTGTTCACCGTGCCTGCGGTGGCGCGCCATCGCGCCGACAGAATCGCAACGAGCGTGGCCTCGCTTGCTGTTCCTTGGATCACACCGCCGCCGTTGTCGCTGCGCGAGTCGAACTTCTCGGGAAGATCGAGGAGCTCGCGCATCCAGTCGAGCATGAGCGTTTCGACCTCGGTGCACGCCGGCGACGTCACCCAACTCATCCCCTGGACGCCGAGGCCGGCCGACATGAGCTCGCCGAGGATCGACGAGTACGAACTGTTCGATGGGAAATACGCAAAGAAGCCGGGGTGCTGCCACTGGGTGAGACCCGGAACGATGATGTGTTCGATGTCGGCCATCACCGCCTCGAACGACTCGGGTTCGCTCGGGGGATGCTCGGGCAGCCGTGATCGAACCTCGCCCGGTTCGACCAGTGCCGCCACCGGCCGAGCCTCGACGCCCTCGATGTAGTCGGCGATCCAGTCGATGAGTGAGTGGCCGTTGGTTCTGAACTCGTCGGGAGTCACGGCGTGGAGGCTACGTCGCCATCGTTTCGACGGTTCCGCATCACTCCCCACGCCACGCGACCGAAGATCAGCACCAGACCGCCGGTCATCGCGATCGCCACGAGACTCTGTTGCCAGCCGCCGCGCTCGCTGCTTCCGCAGCCAGGTCGCTCGAGCGTGCCGACACACGAGGTCAGGTCGGCCTGGTCGGGCAGGAAGGGATTTGCCGTGTCGACCGGAATGTCATCGGTCGCTGGTGGTGCGGCCTCGGCGCTGACGGTCGCGATCGCATGGTCCGAATCGATCGAGACGGAACCGATCGACATGGAACCGATCGAAATGGTTCCGACGCTCAACAGTACGGCGACCAGGATGCGGGCCGTACGTGACGCTGATCTACGATTCACGTCCTTGAGTCAACCTCCCCATCACGACCGCCCCACTGTCTTGGTGGTCGACTTCGGTGCCCAGTACGCCCAGCTGATTGCACGACGCGTTCGCGAGCTGCAGGTGTACTCCGAGATCGTTCCCCATCGGATCACCGCTGCCGAGGTCGATGCACGACGACCGGCGGCGATCGTGCTGTCGGGCGGACCCAAGAGCGTGCACGTCGACTCAGCGCCCTTGCTCGACCCCGCGATCTACGAACTCGGAGTGCCGATCCTCGGCATCTGCTACGGCGCCCAGCTCATCGGCCAACAGCTCGGTGGCGTCGTCGGGCGCGGCATGCAGGGCGAGTACGGACGCACTCGAATGACGCGCACCGGGCCTTCGCTGCTCCTCCCCGACGAAGCCGCCGAGACGCACGACGTCTGGATGAGTCACTTCGACGGCATCACCGCAGCACCCGACGGGTTCACCGTCACGGCGACCACGCCCGGTGCGCCGGTGGCCGTGCTCGAGAACGACGAACGACGGATCTACGGCGTCCAGTTCCATCCCGAGGTGGTGCACTCGCCCCATGGGATGGCGGTGCTCTCTAGGTTCCTGCACGAACGGGCCGGGATCGGCGCGGACTGGGAGATGTCGTCGGTCATCGACGAGCAGGTCGAACTCATCCGCTCCCGAGTCGGCTCCGATCGGGTGATCTGCGCACTGTCGGGCGGTGTCGACTCGTCGGTGGCAGCGGCCCTCGTGCACCGTGCGATCGGGCATCAGCTCACCTGCATCTACGTCGACACCGGCTTGATGCGCAAGGGCGAGAGTGCCCAGGTGGTCGAGACCTATCGTCGCAACCTCGGTGTCGAACTGATCCACGTCGCCGCCGGCGACCGGTTCTTTGCAGCGTTGAGCGGAGTCACCGATCCGGAGGCCAAGCGCAAGGCGATCGGTGAGCAGTTCATCCGAGTGTTCGAGGAGAACACCGGGGGGCTGACCGACGCCCGGTTCCTGGTGCAGGGAACGCTCTATCCCGACCTCATCGAGAGCGGTGGCACCGATGGAACGGCGTCGGTGATCAAGAGCCATCACAACGTCGGTGGGCTGCCCGACGACATGACGCTGGAGTTGATCGAGCCGCTGCGCGAGTTGTTCAAGGACGAGGTGCGGCGGCTCGGCACAGAACTCGGCTTACCCGATGAGATGGTGTGGCGTCAGCCGTTCCCTGGCCCCGGCCTCGGCGTGCGAATCATCGGAGAGGTGACCCCCGAGCGCGTCGCCCTCCTTCAGGACGCAGATGCGATCGTTCGGGAGGAACTGCGCCTCGCCGGCCTCGAGCGCGAGATCTGGCAATCGTTCGCCGTGCTCGCCGACATCCGCTCGGTCGGGGTGATGGGCGACGAACGCACGTACGGCCATCCGATCATCATCAGGGCCGTGACCAGCGACGATGCGATGACCGCCGACTGGGCCCGCATCCCGTATGACGTGCTGGAGACGATGTCGCAGCGCATCATCAACGAGGTTCCGGGCATCAACCGCGTCGCCTACGACATCACCTCGAAGCCACCCGGCACCATCGAATGGGAGTGAACCTGAAACGCTGGGGTCAGGGTCCAGCGTTTCAGGTGTGGAAGTTTCGTCCCGCTTTCGCAACACATTCGTCATATTCGCTAGGCTGTGGCTCGAATCTATGAAGCAACTTCTCCGCGCTGTCCCGATTGCTCTTGCGGTCGCTGTCCTCGTGCCAGCCATGACCCCGGCGGTCGTACAGGCGCAGTCGGTCGATCAGCAGGAGCAACGAGTCGACGACATCGTCGACGAGCTGGAACGCCTCGAGGAACAGGCGATCAAGATCGGCGAACAGTACGCAGACGCGATCGAGTCGCAACGAGCCCTCGACGTGGAGATCGCCGACGCCGAAGCGCGTGTCGCTGCACAGGAAGCCGAGTTGGCCGAGCTGCGAGGAAACCTCAGCGAGATGGCGTTGCGCTCGTTCGTCGGCGGTGGGGGCGCCCCGCTCGGCCCGCTGTTCGAGGACGCAGCGAATCTCAGCGACTCCCTCAAGCGCGAGGAACTCGCCAAGGTCGCCCTGAACGCCGGCGACGCGACCACCGACGAACTCGACGCGCTGGTCACCGACATCGGCGACGAGCGTCGGTCGCTCGATGCCAAGCGGGCACAGGCCGAGCAACTGGCAACGTCGCTCACCGAGGCGAAGGCCGAGACCGAGTCGCAGACCGCGGGCTACACCAAGGCACGAGCCGACGCCGAGGCAAAACTCGGCGAACTCGTCCAGCAGGAAGAAGCACGTCGCGCGGCGGAGTCGCTGCGCAAGATCCGAGCGCAGGCGCGCTCCAGCCAAGGTGCATCGACGAGTTCAGCCAGCGGGAGTTCAGCCAGCGGGAGCTCGTCCAGCGGCGACACGTCCGGCGGCGACTCGGGCAGCGGCGACTCGAGCAGCGGCGCGAGCGACTCGTCGAGCGGTTCGTCGGGCTCCGGTGGCGGGTTCAGCGCCCCTGCCGTTTCGTCGAGATCGGGCATGGCCGTTCAATCGGCGCTCGGTCAGCAGGGAGTGCCGTACCGCTACGCCACCTCGATCCCCGGCGTCGGTTTCGACTGCTCCGGGCTCACCGCATATGCGTGGGGCCAGGCAGGCGTGGGTCTGCCACACCAATCGGGTGCGCAGTTCGCTTCCACGCCTCGCGTGCCCATCGATCAGGCGCAAGCGGGCGACCTGCTGTTCTTCTACAGCCCGATCAGCCACGTCAGCATCTATCTCGGCAACGGCATGCAGGTGCACGCTCCCAACACCGGCACCACTGTCACGGTTGGCGCTGTCAGTTGGGGCAAGGTCATCGGCGTCGGTCGACCGGGCTGACCGCTCGGCGCGTCCGACACATCGTGCGGTCGGGCGTGCGGCGACTACGGTCGGCGACCGTGCAGGAAGCGATTCACGGGATCGATGTCCGACGCGTGACCCAATGGCTCGTCGATCACATCGATGGCGCCGTGGCTCCCTTCGAGTTCTCGCTGATCGTCGGCGGTCGATCCAACCTGACGTTCGCAGTCACCGACGCCGCGGGGTCCAAGTACGTTCTTCGTCGGCCGCCGACGGGGGCTGTGTTGGCGACCGCCCACGACATGGCTCGCGAGCACCGCATCATCTCGGCGGTGGGTACGACCGCAGTGCCTGTTCCACCGGCACTCGCGCTGTGCATCGATGACGAGATCAACGGCGCACCGTTCTACGTGATGGGTTTCGTCGACGGAGTGGTGCTCGACACTGTCGACAAGGGCGCGTCGATGGCCCCGGAACTTCGCCGTCGTTGCGGATTCGACCTGATCGACGTGCTCGCCGAACTCCACGCCATCGACGTCGATGAAGTGGGCCTCGGCGATCTCGCCAAGCGCGATGGATACGTCGAGCGTCAGGTGAAACGTTGGAGCGCGCAGTGGCAGAACTCCAAGACGCGCGACCTCCCTGCGGTCGACGAGGTCGCCCGGCTGCTCGGCGAGCGCATGCCGATCCAGCGTGGCGTGTCGATCGCGCATGGCGATTATCGATTCGGCAACGTCCTCACCGACGTGGCGAACGGGCGCGTCGCCGCAGTCCTCGATTGGGAGTTGTGCACCCTGGGTGACCCGCTCGCGGACGTGGGCTACGTGGGCGTCTACTGGGCAGACCCTGGCGCCAAGCAACTCCGGCCCAACGACCCGACAGGGATCGAGGGGTTCCCGACCTACGCCCAGCTGTTGGAGCGGTACGCGACGCGCACCGGTCGCGACCTGTCGGAGATCGACTACTACATCGCATTCGGATCGTGGCGGTTGGCGGTGATCTCCGAAGGGGTGTACGCCCGCTATCTCCACGGTGCCATGGGTGATCATGCGCTCAGCGACGATCAACTGAATGCCTTCAAGACCGGTACCGAAGTCCTCGCCGAGTCGGCGCTGGACGCGATGAAGCGACTGTGAAGGAGAGCTCCATGAGCCACAGGGCCGAGTACGACGTCGTCCTGAACGGGTGGGAACTCGGCGAGTTCAATGCCGCTGGCATCACGCACCCGACGTACCGGCGGGGCACTGGCCCTGGCGTCATCGTGATCCACGAGGTCCCGAACATCACGCCGCTCGTCACGACGTTCGCCAACGAGGTGGTCGACCGCGGATTCACCGTCGTGATGCCGTCGTTGTTCGGTACGCCCGGCAGACCCCCGTCGAATGCGAGTGCGATGGCGGCGATTGCGAAGGTCTGCATCGCCAAGGAGTTCACTGCGCTCGCGCTCGGCACGACCTCGCCGATCATTGCGTGGCTCCGAGCGCTGGCTCGCAATCTCCATCAGGATGTGGGTGGCCGCGGGGTGGGGGCGGTGGGCATGTGTTTCGCCGGTGGATTCGCCCTGGGCATGATGGTCGACGAGATCATGGTCGCTCCGGTGCTGTCGCAGCCGTCGATGCCGTTCCCGTTCGGCAAGGCCCGCGCTGCGGATCTCAACCTGTCGGCGGACGATGCAACCACCGTCGCCGAGCGGGCATCGCAGGGATGTCAGGTGCTCGGGCTGCGCTACAGCGACGACTTCTCGGTGGGCGACCGGTTCTCGACGCTGCGCGATCTGCTCGGCGACGCGTTCATCGCCGTCGAGCTACCGAGCCGCTCCAAGCGCGATCACTCCGTGTTGACCGAGCAACGCGACGACGCCAGCGTCGAGCGCGTCCTCGATTTCTTCACGGAAAAACTCCGCCCCTCCACGCCGAACGCGTGAACAAATGGGGCGCTCAGCGCCCCATTTGTTCACGCATTCGCTTCGGCGTGTTCCTTGGCGCGGCGATAGTCGGCTTTGCCGTTGGGCGCACGCGGCACCTGGGCGACGAAGACGACCGACTTCGGTGCCTTGTAGCCCGCCAGGTCCTGCTTGACCGATGAAATGATCGTCGCCGAGTCACATGTTGCGCCGTCCTCGAGCGACACGACTGCTGTGACCGCCTGGCCGAACTTCTCGTTCTCCAACCCGACCACGAGACAGTCGCGCACGCCGGACACCCGCTTGACGGCCTCTTCGACCTCCTCGGGGAACACCTTCTCGCCGCCGGTGTTGATCACCTGGCTGCCGCGGCCCAACAGAATCAGTGACCCGTCGGCGGCCACCTTTGCGAAGTCGCCGGGGAACGAATAGCGGACGCCGCCGATGACACGAAAGGTCCGGGCGGACTTCTCCTCGTCCTTGTAGTACCCGATGGGTACGTTCCCGCCAGCCGCGACCATCCCGACCTCGTCGGAGCCGGGCTCGACTTCACGGTCGTCGTCGGTGAACACCTTGGTCTCGGGCGTTTTTGTGAATCTGGCGGTCTCGGAGGGCACGCCCTTCATCGTGATCTGCGTACCCATCGACCCTTCGGAGGAGCCAATGGCATCGATGAGAACCGCCTGTTCGATGCGGTCGAGGAGTTGTTGCTTGACCTCCGACGTCCACATCACGCCCGACGAGATGAACATCCCGATCGACGATGTGTCATATCGGCCGTTACTCGGCTTGCCCTCGTCGAGGGCGCGAATGATCGGCTTGGCGAAGCTGTCACCGACGATCGTGATCGACGTCGCCCGGTGTCGTTCGACCGTGTCCAACAACTCGTGGGCGTCGAGGCTGCGGCTCTGCAGGGTGACGACGTGCCCGCCGGCGAGGTGCGGGATGAACCAGCCCAGCCAGCAGCCCGTGCCGTGCATGAGTGGCGCCGACGGGATCGACGTGAGTGTCGGACCATTGGCGGAGGCAGCCTGGATCATCCCCGCCACTTCGGCGGCATCCGACGGTGCCGCCAGCCCGAGCATCGGGAGGCCCAGCGTGACGAATCCACGGGTGAGCCCGCCCATGTCGTACATCACGCCCTTTGGCATGCCGGTGGTACCACCGGTGTACAGCATGTAGAGGTCGTCTTCGGACCGTTCGACCCTCGGAGCGGGATCGGTGGTGGCGATCACATCGTCGTAGGCCAACGCGCCGGCAACCTCGCCTGCTCCACCGTCATCGACCTCGATGAGCAGCTTCAGCTTCGGCAGCCGATCGGCCACGCGGGCAACACGATCGCCGAGCGACGAATGGAAGATGATCGCCTCGGAGTCGGAGTTGTCGAGCAGGTACCACAATTCGTCGTCGAGGTACCGGTAGTTCACATTGATCGGGACGCCTCGCATCTTGAACACGCCGAACTGCGACTCCATGTATTCGTTGCAGTTGTACATGAACAACGAGACCTTCGAGTCGGCGCCGAGTCCGGCGGCTTGGAGCGCCCCGGCGACGCGACCGGCTCGATCCTCGTACTCCGCCCAGGTTCGAGTGACGTCGCCGTGCGTCACCGCCGGCGACTCGGCGATCGCGTCGGCGATCGATTCCCACACAGTTGCGAAGTGCATTTCCATGGCGCTCACAGTAGCGATGCGACCGTGGCGGCGGTCACGTGGACCGAGTGCGGTGACCGGGATTCAGCGCGGCCCACCGTCGACATCGATGACCGCGCCGGTCGTGTACGACGAGGCATCGCTCGCCAGGTACAGGGCGGTGCCGACGATCTCGTGGGGCTCACCGCCACGACCGAGTGCGTAGCCGACACGCGCGGTCCGCTCGAAGGCGTCGAGGTCCCACGAGGTGGAAATGTCGGTGAGGAACGGTCCGGGAGCGATGCAGTTCACGCGAACCCGCGGCCCGAGGGTGCGTGCGAGTCCGTACGTCAGATTGTTGATGCCGGACTTCGCCGCGCCGTACACGAGCTCATTGGGGCCGGGGCGATGCGATGCGATCGACGATACGAAGATGATCGAGCCGCCGTCGCTCCCCCCATGATCGTCTCCGGCCATGCGCGTGCCGATGAGCGCCGAGAGTCGGAACGGGCCCTTGAGGTTGACATCCATCACCTTGTCGTAGAGCGACTCGGTGATCGCATCGACGCTCGGATACAGCGGCGACATCCCGGCATTGTTGACGAGAATGTCGCAGCGACCGAACTCGTCGTACACCCGCTCGTACAGTCGTTGGCTGTCGTCCCACGTCCCGGCGTGGTAGTCCACGGCGACCGCCGTGCCACCGAGCCCGCACACCTCGTCGGCGACGGCCTCGCACGCGTCGAGCTTGCGGCTGGCGATCACGACGCCTGCACCGTGAGCGGCGAAGGCCAGGACCATCTCGCGTCCCAGCCCGCGCGAGCCGCCGGTCACCACCGCCACCCGCCCCGACAGATCGAACAGGTCGTTGCTCATGGTGGCGATTGTGGCACCCGGCATCATCCGCGTGTAACGCTGGTGTCTGACACCAGCGTTACGTGATGGCGAGGGCGGCGCGACGGGCTTCGAGTACTGCTTCGTGAACGGTCCTCGGAGCGACGGCATCGCCGATCTGGACCGCCCCGTCGATGGGGTCGCTGGGCAGGCGGAATCCACAGTCGACCACGGCAACGCAATGAATGCTTCGGCGCTCGCCGCTGTATCGATCCTCCACCTCGACCTCGTCGGCGCGCACCTCGCGCAGCAGGGTTCGACGTTCGATCGTGACGCCGCGTTGCGCCAGGCGCGTGTTCGCAGGCGCCAGGTCACCGGTACGGGCGAGTTCGTTGCCCGCGATGTTGTCCTGCGTCACGAGCACCGCCCGCTCACCCAGTTCCTCGGCGAGCGCTACCCCGATCGGGCCACCGATGGGGTCGAACACGACGATG
>JBGTEH010000253.1:0-17227 GCA_041747915.1 Ilumatobacteraceae bacterium | reverse complement strand
CGGCCGTATCAAGGTAAGTTGATGGTCGTGGATCCGGTGATCTTGGCGAGCGCTCGCAAGCACGGGATCACAGACGACGACATGCTCCACGCCTACCGACACCCGATCAGAATGTTTGACCTTGACGATTTGGACATGCTGGTAGGTGCCGACACCGCCGGCCGCATGCTCGAGATCGGCGTCACCGCCGCCGAGGGTGTCGAGTTCATCGTCCACGCCATGGCCGCTCGACCCAAGTTCCTGGAGACCTGACATGCCCCGCTCAATCCAAGAGATCCTCGACCACGCCGACGAACTTGCCAAGCGGCTCGAGGACTACGAACCCGACCCCGCCGACGAGCGCTCGGTCGAGGAGTACTTGCTCGAACGCGCCGCGCTCGCACGAGCGCGTAGCGAACGTCAGATCGTCGACGCCGTGACTGCGGCGCGGGCGAAGAGTGTGTCGTGGCAGCGCATCGGCGAACTCCTCGGTACCTCAGCACAGGCTGCACAGCAGCGCTACGGCGCAGTCGTCGAAGCCGGCTGATACCAAGCGGGTCTACCCGAGCGGCAGGTGCCGTTCCCGGATGGGTCATTGCCTCCGCTCGGCCCGCCGATACTCACAGTGATTATGCGGTGGCCCGATCGCGCCTCGAGCCCGCACAGTTCGCCGGAAGGCGAGCGGCCAGCGATTCGCAATTGGCTGCGATTACCGGGCGGCTATGATCGGTCGTGGCTCGCGGCGAAGGTGGCCACATCCACAACAGACGTTCGTGTTTTCGAAGGTCTAGGAAGAAGCTTCGGTTCGGCGTGGCGCGTACGCGATCACCGCAACTCCGACGAGACAGATGCCGGTGCCGGCGAGCTCGAATCGATCCGGCGTGAACCCATCGACGAGTCGGTCCCATCCCAGCGAGCGGTTGATTGTCTGGCGTGGCGGAAGGCGCAGCCCGCACCGACGACTCTGCAACGACGGTACGCCACTTCAGACCAACCGGTCATCATTGAGTTGTTGTTGAGGTGTGTTCGGCGGGAGGGCAGCAACCGACGCCCACCAGGTTCATCGCGCCGGCCTCGTGAATCGGTACGTCCCTCCTGCAGTCCCGGCGCCCGCAGTGGGCGAGCGTGTGCGTGGCCAGAGTTCACGGCCAGTCGTCCAAGGTGCGTCGCAACCCGACATAGTTTCTGTGACGAACATCTGGCGAAGGTCATGAAGAAGGTGAGTGTTGTTCGAGGACGATGATTTGCAGGAACTCGTCAAGCGGGCGGCCATCTGCGACCCGGACGCTTGGGAGACAATCTTCCGGCGGTCGCACGGTCGGCTGTTCGCGTTTGCGCGTCGGCGCACCTCGTCGGTGGACACAGCAGAGGATGCAGTGAGTGAAACGATGGTGAGAGCATTGGAGAAAATCGACCGGTTCACCTGGGATGGCGCCGGTTTTGACGCGTGGCTGTTTGGAATCCTGCGGAACGTTGTGCTCGAGGGCTATCGAACGGAACGACGCACCCGGCGGGACCGTTCGTTCGCTTCGGATGACACCATTCGTGCCGATGGTCCGCTCGAGCAAGCTGTTGCCCGGGAGGAAGCGGAACATGTGCGCTCGGCCTTCGCACGGTTGACGCTCCACGAGCAGGAAGTCCTCGAACTGCGAGTCGTGGCGGGCCTGTCGTCGGACGGCGCAGCGCACGTGCTCGGCAAAGAGCCTGGAACGGTTCGGATGGCCCAAGCTCGCGCGCTTGGGCGTCTGAGGGTGATGATGGAGGAGGTGGACCGTGACAATTGACGACGACGAGATGCTTGATCTGCTTGGCGCGGCGCTGATGGATTCCGTGCCGACGGAGCCGCGCACGCCGGATGTACAGCGACTCCGCGCCCTCGCAGCCCAACGCCAGGACCCAACACAGTCGATAGCGACACTTCCTTCTCGTCACTTGCGGCGTCATCTCCGCCACCTGACGACCGCAGCGGCAATCGCAGCAGCATTCGCCGGCGGGGTGTTGGTGGCCCGAGCTCAAGGACCTGCAAGCGACGAATCCGCAGGGGTGGTCGAGTTCGAGCAGGAGATTGCCACAACTGGGAACGGTCGGGTGGAGGTGGTCGGACGACGCGTGGACATCGGCCGCATCGTCGAGATCCGCTCAGAATCCCTCCCGATCCTGCCCACCGGCGAGTTCTACGAGGTGTGGTTCCTCGCCGAAGGCGACACACCAACAACACCGAAGCGGATTTCCGCTGGAACATTCCACCCCGATCTCGCCGGCCGAACTCTCGTTGAAATGACCGCAGCGGTCGACCCCAACAAGTACCCGATACTTGCCATCACCGCCGAGACCGCAGACGGAGATCCTCGACCGTCTTCGAACGAGGTGATGCGCAGCACCCTCACCATCCTCGACTGAACGGGCCCCCTCGGGGCTTCCGCCCGCCAGTTCCGGCCGAGACGCGCAAGAGCCGGGACCGTCCAGGTCCCGGCTCTTCGAAACAGTCGATTAGTTCAGCTACCCCATCCGCCGTAGCGGTCGTCGCGGCTGTAGCTGGCGGTACCGTCAGCGCTCCAGTCGATACGGATGCTGCTCTTGTTCCACTCGTCCGAGCAGCCGTCGGCATCACGGTCCGAACACCAGGTGACGTACTGGGTGCCGGGCATACCGGTGTTGTTCATGCGGGCATGGAACTCGAAGTCCCCTGCGATTCCTCTTGTCTGGTAGGCGGTCTGGAAGCACAAGTCCCGGCGGCCGTCACCGTTCTGGTCGGTCAATCGTGCGGTCTGCGGTCCGGTGCCATCAGGGTCGGGACAGGCGGAGATGAACCCGACGCCGCTCGACTCGAACGACGCAGGACCGTTCAACTTGTTGCCGTTGCGGTCGAGGAAGCAAGCGTCGTTGTGCACGTTGCGGTTGCCAGGGCCCGCCACGTTGGGATCACTGAACATCTGCTTGTCGTGCTGATCGGGCCGGAAGCAGCTCGAGTTCGGGTCGACATCGGCGTTCACGCCGGCGTCGCCGTTGATGTAAGAGACGGCCCGTCCAGAGGAGCCATAGCTGCCACCTCCGTCGTGGCTGGCTGAGACCCCGGCGCCGGTGCCCGCGAGCACCAGACCAGCGAACATGCCGGCGGTGAGGAGTCGTTTCGTGTTGTTTCGCATAGCGCTGACCTTCCAGTTTGTCGAGGGCCACGCGAACCCTCACGATGAGCGTGTGCCTATCTCATGACCGTCGGAACCTGTTTGTCACAACTACAGCGTTCGAGAACTGGCGTGCGACGCCACTGGCGAAGGGCTGATGCTCGGCGGACGAAGGCGCGCCGGTGTGGCTCCTGCGACGTCTGGTCGAGGCCGCGCAGTCTCGCGCGTCGGTCATTAGCCCGAGGTTCTCCAGGCGACGTGGACGTCGCGACCGCATCTTCGTCCGCCTGAACGCAACAGTCCTCGGCCGACAACGTTCGCGGCGTGCGCTCGCGCAGCGCGGTCTACTGGCGGGTTCCAATTGCTGCTGAGGCGATGGAGCCGATCATGGCGAGGCTCTGCAACGCAGCCAACGCAGCTTGAGCGCCCTCGTTGCCGTCGTCTCCGCCCGAACGCACGAGCGCCTGAGCCTCGCCGTCGACAGTGAGGATGCCGTTGGTGATGACCACGTCGAAGTCCAATGACAGTCGCATCAAGCCGGCTGCGCTCGCATCGGAGACGACTTCATGGTGGTACGTGTCGCCGCGCACGACGGCGCCGAGCGCAACGTTGGCATGGAATCGGCCCGAGGCGGCTACGGCTCTGGCCACTTGGGGCACCTCGAGCGCGCCGGGCACCCACCAGGTTGTGATGGAGTCTGCTCCGCTGGCGCACCGGCTCCAACCGTCGACGGCACCGGCCGGTCGGTCGCGCTCGCGTGCCGGCGCTACCCCGCAGGTATTCACTTTTGAACCAGAACTGCAGTCGGGGAGCCGACAACGGACCCCGCTGGACACGCCGACGCTGCAGTTCGGTCGCGAGAAGAGTTGTGACATTGCGTCGCGACCGATCATGTACATCCAAAACAGATGTGCGACTCTTCCGAGGTCTGCCGTGACGAAAGGATCAATTCAATGATTTGCATGAAGCGAGTAGCGGTCATCGCTGCGACGATTTGCGCCGGGGCCAGCCTCGGCGTGGTCGG
Source organism: Ilumatobacteraceae bacterium (assembly GCA_041747915.1). Lineage (GTDB taxonomy): Bacteria > Actinomycetota > Acidimicrobiia > Acidimicrobiales > Ilumatobacteraceae > Sva-07. The sequence goes on along the minus strand of JBGTEH010000253.1, from coordinate 13,099 downwards.
CAGCAGCAACGTCGGGGCACAGGTTGCGCCTGTGCCGGTGTCGTACATCAATCCGGACACGGGCGCAGCGACCGCGAACCCGGACGTCGACCCTGCGTCGGAATGTGCGACGCCGGACCAGAGCGACACCCAAACCGTCGGTGACGAGGCGACCGGCGCAGGCAACGTGCACAATGACGCGTGCCTGCTCGACGCTCAAGGCGCCAACGTCGACGCCCAGGTGGCGTTCCAGTCGACCGGGGTCGGCGTCATCTCGGGCTGTCCGGACCCCGACGGTGCAGGCCCAAAGACGGCGACCAACACGGCAAACAGGACGCTGTGCGTGCAGTCTGGCTACGAGACAGGTGGCGCCAACGGAGCCACTGGTGACGAGGAATATCACGTCCGCCTCGTGTCGGCCACGCCCGGCACACAGACCGTGACCTTCTGCGCCGATCCCGAGGGTGACGGATGCGCCAACGCAACCGCAACAAGCGTGATCAGCGTCACCTGGGTCGCACCGACCGTGGCACCGCCGACAGCAACGCCGCTGCCGCAGGTCCCGTCGGGAACGCTTCCAGCGACCGGATCTTCGACAACGTCACAGTCGCTCGTGGGCCTTGCGTTGATCCTCGCCGGCGGGTCACTCGTCCTCGTCGTCCGGCGCCGCCGCATCGCCTGAACCGGCGGGCCGGCGCAGGCGAACCGAACACAGCGACCGCAAGGGGCGTCGGCTCTCGGCCGGCGCCCCTCGTTGCAATTCTTCCAGCGAGCCGTTGCCGGCATCCGCTGGTCGCGGGCGTATTGAACGTTGTGGACGACGCCATCCATGTCGTTGATGTCCGAGAGACCGAAGTTGCAGGCGATCGAATCGAACTCGTCGGCGCTGAATTCGACAGCTGCCGCAGCGTGGCGTGGACGTAGCGACGTGACCGCCCAGACGAGCGAGGGACCGGGCGCGCTCGAGCAGGCGTTCCGAGACGTCAATACAGCTGGCCCGGACGTTCGAGCGGCCCTCGCGCAAGCCACCGCAGGCGGGCAACGCATCCGGGTGTCGCGCGTCGCAGCGTCGGGCAACATCACCGCCGCCCAAATCGACGACGAGGACGGAACGCCCTACATGATCTCGTTCTGGGAGCTACGCAACGCTCGTATCGCTCAAGACATCTCGATCGTGCTCAGCAACACCTCCGACGCGTCGTAAGCCGTCCGCCAGCACCCACGCCGGCAACCGCAGCCCCGCCGAGCGCGATACCGGTCAGGCACTCGATACCGCCGCCCGATAGTCCATCCTCGTTTACCGCACTACCCGCACGTAACGACCCAAGCGTGACACGAGATGACCCCGTTGGATTGCTCGGCGGTTCGTGCGTCTTGCACCTGCATCCTGTCGTTGCTTCCGTCGGCCATCGAGATTCTCTTCGACCTCGGACTCGGTGACCAAGCGGTCGGCGTCACCTTCGAGTGCGACTTTCTACGCGAGGCCCGCAACGAGCAGATCGTTTCCACATCGGCACTGCCGGAGGGATTGTCACCAGCCGAGATCGACCTTGTCGTCAAGGTGCGGATGTCCGCCGGTGAGGATCTGTATCAGCTCGATCGGGGCGCCTTCAGTGACATCGCGCCGACGATGGTGTTTACGCAGAATCTCTGCGCCGTACGCGCAATGGATGATAGCGAAGTCGGTGATGCCATGACCTACCTCTGTTGTCGCGCCGACGTGGTGACGCTGGACCCGATGACGCTCGACGAGGTCATCGACTCGGTAATGACGGTCGGCGCAGCGACGAACACCGATGAACGCGCCGCCGAGATTGTTGGGGAGTGTCGACAGCGACTCGCCACAGTTGCGGCACGACTCGACGAAATCGATCCACGCCCGACGCTGCTGCTCGAATGGATAGATCCGGCCTTCATCGATGGGCATTGGGTGCCCGACATCATCACCGCAGCCGGTGGGCGATCGATGATGGGCTGGCCAGACGCCAACTCGCAGGGCGCTTCGTGGGAGGCCATCACCGACTGCGCAGCCGACGTAGTGATCATTGCGCCATGCAGCTTTCGTCTTGACGGAGCGCAGCTTCTGGCCGAGGAGGTCGTGGCTCGCAGGGTGTTGCCCGCAGGCGCTGAGGAATGGGCCGTCGATGCCGACGCTTTCGGTGTGCGGCCCGGGCCCCGCGTCGTTCAAGGGGTCGAGGTCTTCGCGTCGATCCTGCACCCGACCGCTGCGGCGCGCCCAACCCGTTCACGCAGTCCGAGTCGCCTGAACCGCAAAGCGCTGCCCGATGCGATATCGGGATGGCGTCCGTTCCGCAGTGGCCGATAGGGTGTCTCTACAACTGAAATCCCCCCTGCGGGGTCAGGTGCAATTCCTAACCGGCGGTAAAGCCCGCGAACCCTTCGTCTTCGGATGTTGGGCCGATCCGATGCGATTTCGGAGCCGACGGTGACAGTCCGGATGGGAGCAGGGTAGACGTATCGCCGATCGGCCGCGCCTTGTGGGCGCGTCCGTTCGGTTCGCGTTGCCGTGCTCCGGAAGGGACTGGCAGCGTTGGACAACCGGACGGCGATGGAACTGGCGCTCAGCGCAGGAGCCGCCGTCCGGACGCGCACGTCGCCAAACCCGTGGGTCGGCGCCGTGGTGCTGTCCCTGGATGGAGATGTGGTCGGCGTCGGTGCGACGCAGCCAGCGGGCGGGCCGCATGCTGAGGTCGTCGCGCTGAACCAGGCAGGTGACCGTGCGGTCGAGGGCACGTTGGTGGTGACGTTGGAACCGTGCGCCCATCACGGGCGCACCCCTCCGTGTGTCGATGCCATCCTCAGGGCGAAGGTTGCCCGGGTGGTCGTCGCGGTGGAGGACCCGGATCCTCGTGTCGCTGGCCGGGGGATCAACGAGTTGCTCGAGGCGGGACTCGACGTGGAGGTCGGGTTGCTTGCCGATCTGGCGACGCGTCAGCTGCAGCCATACCTGCATCACCGCCGAACCGGTCGACCGTTCGTGGTCTGCAAGTTGGCGATCAGTGTCGACGGTCGGATCGCCGCCGCCGATGGCTCGTCGCGTTGGATCACCGGGCCCGAAGCGCGCGCAGACGCACATCTGTTGCGAGCTGAGAGCGACGCGATCATCGTCGGTGCCGGCACGGTCAGACATGACGATCCGTCTCTGACGGTCCGCCACGTGGACGGTCGCGACCCGCTCCGCGTCGTGCTCGGCACGGCCGCTGCCGGCGCGCGGGTGCATCCCTGTCTGGAGTGGCCGGACGACGTGACCGCGCTACTCGATCATCTCGGCAAGGCGGGAGTGATACAGGCAATGGTCGAAGGAGGGTCCCGTGTCGTGCGGTCCTTCTTCGACCTCGACTTGATCGACCGTTTCGTGCTGTACATGGCCCCCGTGGTCTTCGCCGGCACGGACGCCGTCCCGATGATCGCCGGGCTCTCCGCGGCATCAATGGAGGCCGCCTGGCGCGGCCGCTTCGACGGCGTCACCCCACTCGGCGACGACATTCGGATCGATCTCATCCCAACCAACAGGAGCACACCATGACCCGTCCTTCCCGCCACCGCGCCCGAAGGGTGCAATGACATGTTCACAGGAATCGTGGAAGAACTCGGCACCATCGAGTCGTTCCGCAACGACCGACTACGAATCAATGCCGTCACCGTCCTCGAAGGGACCCGCCTCGGCGACTCGATCGCAGTGAGCGGCTGTTGCCTGACCGTTGTTGCCGCCGGCGACGGCTGGTGGGAAGCCGACGTCTCGACCGAAACGATCGAACGGACGAGCCTCGCCCGTCAACGTCCCGGAGACGCTGTCAATTTGGAGCGTGCGGTGCGCATGCAGGATCGACTCGGCGGTCATCTCGTGCAGGGACACGTCGACGGGGTGGGCGAAGTCGTTGCACCGGTCCCTGATCTCCGCGTTCGCATACCTGGGGCGTTGCTGCGGTATCTGGTCGAGAAGGGTTCGGTGACCGTTGACGGCGTCAGCCTCACCGTGGTCGCGCCGCTCGATGACGGGTTCACCGTGGCGATCATCCCGCACACGTCGAACGTCACAACGCTCGGCGGCAAGCAACCGGGAGATCTCGTCAACATCGAAGTCGACGTGATCGCCAAGTACGTCGAACGAATGATCCGACCGTTCACGCCTCTCGCTGACGCCGAGTCGGTCACAGCGACCGAACAGTACGTCCGCTATCCGGGCGAGGTCGGCTCATGACCCGGGCGATGTTCGATCCGGTCGAGGACGCGATCGCCGCGATCGGTCGAGGCGAGATCGTCGTGGTCGCCGATGACGAAGACCGCGAGAACGAGGGCGATCTGATCATGGCCGCCGACGCGGCTACCGCCGAACAGATCGCGTTCTTCGTTCGTCACACGTCCGGGGTCATCTGTGTGGGACTGCCCGCCGAACGGTGCGACGCACTCCACCTCGATCTCATGGTTCCATCCGCTGCCAACAACGAGGCGCAGGGAACTGCGTTCACGATCACTGTCGACGCGAACACCGGAACCTCGACCGGTATCTCTGCCGCTGACCGAGCCGGCACCTTGCGGTCACTCGCCGACCCGAGCATCGGCCCTGAAGGATTCAACCGGCCCGGACACATCTTCCCGCTGCGCGCACGAGCCGGGGGCGTGCTGAAACGAGCTGGGCACACCGAGGCCGCGGTCGACCTCGCCCGACTGGCCGGTCACGCCCCGGCCGGCGTGCTCTGTGAAGTCGTGCTCGACACGGGGGCGATGGCGCGAGTGCCAGACCTTCGCACCTTCGCCGATCGACACGGTCTTGTCCTGGTCTCCATAGCCGATCTCATCCGATACCGGCGTCGCACCGAGAAGTTGATCACCCGGACTGCCGCTGCGAGGCTGCCCACCGAGTGGGGCGAATTCCGTTGCTACGCGTTCCAGAGTCTGGTCGACGGCGGAGACACCCACCTTGCGTTCGTCCGAGGCGACGTGTCAACGCACGACGAGGTCCTCGTCCGCGTCCACAGCGAGTGCATCACCGGCGACGTGTTCGCAAGCGTCAAGTGCGACTGCGGCGCCCAACTCCGCGAAGCGATGCGCCGCATCGATCAAGCCGGCTGTGGTGTCGTCGTCTACCTCCGCGGCCACGAAGGACGCGGGATCGGGATCACCCACAAACTCCGCGCCTACGAACTCCAGGACAACGGCTTCGACACCGTTGACGCGAACCTCGCACTCGGGCTCCCGATCGATACCCGCGAGTACGGCATCGGCGCTCAGATCCTCGCCGACCTCGGCCTGACCAGCATTCGGCTGATGACCAACAACCCCGCCAAATATCGCGGGCTCGAAGGTTTCGGATTGACCATCACCGAACGCGTCCCGCTCCACGTCCCCATCCACCCTGAAGCCGCACACTACGTCGACACCAAACGTGTCCGACTCGGCCACCACGCCCCAGACCAGCCCGGCATCCCCCACGCACCCACCACGGAGCAACCATGACCACCTACCACGGCCACCCCCAAGGCGCCGACCGTTCGTTCGCGCTGGTCTGCAGCCGCTTCAACGATCTGATCGTGACCCGACTCGAACACGGCGCCCGTGACACCCTCGTCCGCCACGGCACCGACAACGACAACATCGACACCATCTGGGTGCCCGGCGCCCTCGAGATCCCCATCGTCGTCAAAACACTCGCCGACACCGGCCGCTACCACGGCATCATCGCGCTCGGTGCCGTGATGCGCGGCGCCACCTACCACTTCGAGATCGTCGCCAACACCAGCGCCTCCGCCCTCGCCAGCCTCGCGATCGAAACCGGGATCGTCATCACCAACGGGATCCTCACCGTCGACACCATGGACCAAGCCCTCGAACGCGCCGGCAGCAAGGCAGGCAACAAAGGCGCCGACGCAGCCCTCGCCGCCCTCGAAACCATCGACATCCTGCACCGCCTCCACACCCTCTGATCACCGGCGTCATCCAAGTCATGCCGTTCGACCAACCGCCTGAAGTGACCGACGGTCCGCACCGACGCCCGATCCACGCCGGTCGACGTTTCGAGAGTCGGAACAATCACAAGTTTCGGCACCAACTGACCTGAAACGTCACGATCCCAGCTGGGCTCTGCCGGCTCACCTGGTTGGATCGCTCAGAAATCACAGTCCGCCTCGCGGTAGCCGCTACTCGTATGTGTCCTGCGTCAATGGGTCGCGTTGACGGCGGCCCCAAGGTCGGAGAGCAATACCGATGGCGAGCGCGCCGATGGCAATCCATGGCCCGAAATTTGACGACAGTGGATTGGTATCGCGAGCATGACGAGGAGTCCGGCGACGATGGCGACGACTAGGCAGCTGGTTGGCCGGGCGCGGACTACCACGTCACCGAGATTCCATCGACAAGCGCCACCGCCCTCGGTCGGCTTGTCAATTAACGGTAGGCGTGCCTAACATCCAAGGATGGATGCCGAGCGGTCAACCGCCCTGCGCACGGCGTTTGCGGATGAAGTCTTGCGGACGGTGGACGCTTCTTCGGTTGCCATCGTGGCTGACGACCTCACAGTGACCTTCGGTCAACTCGTCGAACTGGTGGCGCAGCGTCAGGACGAGTTGGCCCTCGAGGAGCGCTCGGTCGTGGTGCTTGGCGGGCGTCCGTCGTTGGAGTGGGTGGTCACATATCTCGCATTGTTGCGTGACCGTCACGTGCCGCTCCTCGCTGCGGATCGCACCGACGATCTGGTTGCGGTTTGGTCGCCGGCGGTGGTCGTGTCGATCGGCGACGGCGAAGTCGGCATCGAGCGTCGCCCGTCACCCGCGGGCCGCATCCTGCACCCTGACCTGGCCCTTTTGTCGAGCACGTCGGGCTCGACCGGCAGCCCGAAGCTGGTTCGGCTATCGCACGTCAACCTGCTCAGCAACGCGCGAGCCATCGCCGACTACCTACACCTCGGTCCCTCCGATCGGGGGATTACATCGCTTCCGCTGCACTATTGCTACGGGTTGTCGGTGTTGCACAGCCACCTGCTCGTCGGCGCCAGTGTGGTGCTTACGGAAGCCTCGGTCGTGGAGCCGTGCTTCCGCAGCATCCTGCTCGACCATGGTGTCACGAACGTGGCGGGCGTGCCGCACACCTTCGAACTCCTTGAACGGGTCGGCGCCGAGCAACTGCATGTGCCGACGCTGCGGTTCATGACCCAGGCCGGCGGCAAGATGCCGTCTGAGGCTGTCGTGCGCTGGCTTGACCGTGCCGAGGAGTGGGGATGCGAGTTCTTCGTGATGTACGGCCAAACCGAGGCCACTGCCCGGATGGCGTATCTGCCGCCGGCGCTCGCCCGTCGCCATCCCAGCGCGATCGGCAAGCCGATCGATGGAGGACAGATCAGGCTCGAACGCGACTACGTCGCAAGGGCCGACGGTGTCCGGTCCGATGGCGTGCATGACGAGGGTGAGATTATCTATCGGGGCCCGAACGTGATGATGGGCTACGCCATCAACAATGATGATCTCGCGCTCGGGTCGACCGTCGAGGAGTTGCGCACTGGTGATCTCGCCAGATTCCATCCCGACGACGGGGTCTACGAGATCGTCGGTCGGAGCTCCCGGTTCGTGAAGCCGTTCGGGCTGCGCATCGATCTCGACGGTGTCGAACGCGAACTCCGGTCGGTGCTCGACACCGCAGAGGTCGCCGTCTCGGGCGACGACGACGGACTGGTGATCTCGGCGCCCGGCGCTCACCACGACACCATCGTGTCGACAGTGCGCAAGCGGACCGGCCTGCCGATCGGCCACATCGCCGTCGACACCACCACGCCTATCCCGCGTACCGCGTCCGGCAAGACCGACTACACAGCAATCGACCGCCGCGCCGCCGACCCTTCCTCTACGACGACGAGTGCCACCGACATCGTCGGACACGTTCTCGGACGCATCGACGTGTCGCCACACGACACCTTCGTCTCGCTCGGCGGCGACTCGCTGAGCTACATCGAATGCTCAATCCGCCTCGAAGCCGCACTCGGCCACCTCCCGTCCGACTGGCACCTGTGTCCGCTCGGCTCGCTGCAACACGAACGGCGTCCACGACTCATCGCACGCATCGACACCACCGTTGCATTGCGCGCCATCGCCATCTGTCTCATCGTGTCGACGCACATGCACCTCGCCTTCCTGCCCGGCGGCGCCCATCTCCTGCTCGCCGTCGTCGGCTACAACCTCAGTCGCTTCCTCCTACCGATCGAACCCGTCGGAGCTCGGTCACGCGCCGCCGCCCGCACCGCCGCCAGAGTCGCCATCCCGACGATCGCATGGGTAGCCATCGGCACGATGCTCGGTTCCACCTACGGCGTCGGCACCCTGCTACTGGTCAACAATTACACCGGTCCCGCCTCCCACACCCTCGACCACTGGCACTTCTGGTTCATCGAAGTGTTCATCCACGTCCTCGTCGTGCTGTCGGTGTTGCTCGCGGTCCCGCAGGTGCGGCATCTCGAGCGCCGGTTCCCCTACGCGTTTCCTCTCGCTCTGCTCGGCGTGCTGCTGGTCCTGCGCATGGAGTGGGCATGGATGGGCGACTGGTACAACCTGCGGTTCCGCACCCACGGTGTCGCCTGGCTCGTGGCGCTCGGCTGGCTCGTAAACCGATCCGACACGCAAGGAAAGCGTGTGGTGACCGCTGCACTCTGCGTCCTCACCATCTCCGATTACTTCGGCTACGCCCCCCGCGAATGGCTCATCGCAATCTCCCTGCTGATCCTGCTGGCGTGGCGGGAGATCCCCGTCCCGCGAATCGCCGTCCGACCGCTGGCGCTGCTGGCGTCGGCCAGCATGTGGATCTACATCACGCACTTCACAATCTGGCCGCCGCTGGTCGACCTGCTCGGAATCGAAGGCGCCTACCTCCCGACGCTGATCGGCGGGATCGCCGTCGGCGTCATCATCGACCGGATCGTCGACGTCGGCCGCAGCGTTGTCTCACGGCGCGATGTGACCTCCGCTCGGTCCCCCGAGAGGGAAGGGGGGTCATGTAACTCCGACCCGCTTGCATGCAACCCCGACCATCGGCAAGCTTCCTTGGCCAACAATGGGACCAGGCGGGAAAACCCGATCAGTTCGCCGACTCTCAGCTGCGCGCTCGATAACGCTCCGAGTAATCACCACCGGTCAAACATCTGAGGTGCCACATCGCGGCCCAAGCCGCACACTGCATAATCCCGGCGATCAACGCCGAACCGGTGACTGTCGGTGAACGCGTTACGTGCGGCACTTCAACGAGCCCGACCTGACCGACTGCGCCGGAAGTTCAGCGCGGCGCCGGGCGTTTCGGACTGGGATTATTGCTCGGGTGCCAGCGACCATCGACCGATCGGAAGTGGCCGATCGAGAGTGGTCTCGGGCGTGGTGGGCCGGTGTTGTTCTGAGCGGCCTTCGTCGAGTTGACTCTGACGACGTGACCCAGCTGGTCACGCAATCACACCGCTGGGAATCGGGTCGAGCTGTGCCGGAAGCGCCGAGGGTGTCAGGAGGGTTGTTCGTCGTCGGCGAGGGCGGCAGCGAGTGCGGCGGCGAGGTCGGCGCGACAGTAGGGCTTTTTCAGCAGTCGCACTCCCTGTGCGAGACGGCCGTCGGTCGAGAGTGCGTGCTGGGTGGACCCGGAGGTGAACAGCACCGGCAGGTGCGGTCGCTCGAGGTGCGCCGCGTCGGCGAGTGTTTTTCCGTTCATGCCGCCGGGGAGTTGCACGTCGGTGAACAGCAGCGCGACTGTTGGTTCGGCGGTCAGCATTGTCAGCGCGGTGGCGCCGTCGCCGGCCTCGATCACTCTGTATCCGAGCGCGAGCAGCTGCGACCGCGCGAGCGATCGCAACGGGGCATTGTCTTCGACGAGGAGCACCAGGGCTCCCTTGCCCTTGATGTCGGGCGGTGGCGCAGGCGCGGGTTCGGCGATGAGCAGAGCGGGGTCGGCGCGCGGGAGCAGCATTGTGACGGCCGTGCTATGTCCTGGCGTCGACTCGATCGACACGGCGCCGTTGGACTGCTTGACGAACCCGTACACCATCGCCAGTCCGAGCCCGGTGCCCTTCCCACTCGGTTTGGTGGTGAAGAACGGGTCGAAGATTTGGGCGAGCGTCTCGGCGTCGATGCCTTGACCATCGTCGATCACCTCGACCACTACGTATCGGCCGGCCGCGATGTCCAGATCGACGGCCTTGGCTTCGGCAACGACGAGCGTCGAGGTACGGATGAGCAGCCGACCACCTTCCGCGACGGCGTCGCGGGCGTTCGCGGTCAGATTGATCATCGCGCTCTCGAACTGGGAGGGATCGATCTCGGCACACCCAACGTCGGGGTCCAAGTCGAGTTCGATGTCGACGTCGGCACCGAGGGTGCGCCGCAACATGTTGTCGACGAGCGACGTCAACCGTTTGTTGACATCGATCGACGACGGGTTCAGGACCTGCATCCGGCCGAACGACAAGAGACGGCTGGTCAAGTCAGCGCCTCGTTCCGCTGCAGTTCGGATGATCTCAGCGACGTGACGGTGATCGTCCGTGAGATTGTCGTCGATCGCCAGTTGGTCGGCGTAACCCAGGATGACGCTGAGAAGGTTGTTGAAATCGTGCGCGACGCCGCCGGTGAGCAGTCCCAGCGCCTCGAGCCGTTGCGTTTGTCGGGAGCGTTCCTCGGCGCGACGGCGATCACTGACGTCTCGCTGCACCGAGACGAAGTGGGTGCACTCCCCGTCCCGGTCGAGGATGGGCACGATGGCGATCTCCACCGAGTACGGGCGGCCGTCGCGCTCGTAGTTGATGACTTCGGCAGTGACCGACTGCCGATTCTCGAGCGCAGACTTGATGCGATCGAGCTCGTTGCGATCGGTGTCGGGACCCTGGAGGAATCGCGGCGACCGACCGATCACCTCGTCAGACGAGTAACCGGTGCGCCGTTCGAATGCGTCGTTCACGAACACGATCGACGGGCCCGGTTCGTCGAGCACGTCGGCGTCGGTGATCACCACGACGTCTTCGATGGTGGCCACCGCAGCGGAGAGCAACCGCAACTGATCGCTGTGGACTTGGGCGGCGAGTTGCTGGGCGTGCAAGGTTCGTGCGGCCAGCCTGAGTTCGAGCTCGCTGACCACGAGCGCTGCGAGGTCAGCGAGCATTGCGCTTTCGTCGGGGCTGATGGTGCGTGCGTGCTGGTCGATGATGCACAGTGTTCCGAGGCGGAATCCGTCTCTGGTGATCAGGGGCGCCCCGGCGTAGAACCGCAGGCCGAGTTCACCAGCGACGAGTGGGTTGCTGAGCGTACGGGGGTCGGTCGCGGCGTCATTTGCCACCCACACGCTGTCGTCGAGAATGGCCGAAGTGCACAAGCCGGGTCCGCGTGGGGCCTCGGTGGCGTCGACTCCATGACGCGATTTGAACCACACGCGGTCCTCATCGACGATGGTGACGAGACTGATCGGGACGCCGAAGATCTGCGTCGCCATTCGGGTGATGCGATCGAAGTGGCCGTCCGGGGGCGTGTCGAGTACGTCGTAGCGTTTGACGACACTCAGCCGTGCAGCTTCGACGTCGACGGCATCAGCAGTAAGCGGATGTTCGTGCGGACCGATGCTCATAGGACCTCCGGGTGAACGGGGGTCCCTGGAACATCAAGGACTCTGACGAGGAAATGAGCGTACTCGGACGAGTACCCCGTTGCTACAGCGCGTCGATGCTGATCGCTGGGTCGGTCGGATGTATCACCTGTTCAGCGACACGCTGGACCTTCACGTTGAGTCGCTGCGAAGCCTCACGGAGCAGTTCGAATGCTGCGTCGCCCGTAATGTTCCGTCGAGCCATCAGCAGACCCTTGGCCTGACCGATCACGTCACGACGTTCGATCGCCGCCTGCATGTATTCCCGCTCCCGAGCCCAGGACATCGCGATCGCAGCGTGTGCAGCCAGGATGGATCCGGTGGCCAGCGCCTGACCGTCGAAGGCATGTGCCTTCGACGAGTAGAGGTTGAGCGCACCCATCGTGTCCTCCTCGGCGAACAGGCGGAACCCCAGAATCGAGCGCACGTCCGTGTCGGTGCGGGCCCTCGCAGCAAAGGCCGGCCACCGCTCGTCCCGTTCGAGGTCATCGGTGCGAAACGTCTCATGCTCTTCGATCGCCGACAGGCACGGACCCTCACCCACCTCGTTCTGGACCTCCGAAATGCGACGTGCCACCTCGCTGCTCGCCGCAACAGGACGAATGACACGCCTTTCGATCAGCTCGATCCCAGCGCTCTCGCACGCGTCGATCTCCGACACCGCAACAGCCACGATCTTTCGAAGGATGGTGTCCAGATCACGCTCCGCCAGCAGCGTGCGAGCAACCTGTGCGAACGTGTTCGCAAGCTGCGTGCCGCAATCATCCACAGCCCGACGCTACACCCGCCACTCCCGGCGCCGCTCGGCCGCCGACCGTTCCAGAACGTAACTACGCACGCGAGCGATGTCACCTATGTAAGTGCCGGTCCGGGACACCCGATAACGCCGATCTATAACCCGCCTCCGATGCAGGATCTACCCGCACAGTCCGGCCCAAGCAGCGCACCCGATATTCGCGGGCTCTGCTGCACGGCTTCGCATGATGCGTCGGTGTTGGTGAGGTCTGTGAGATCCGGCTACTGCCGTGCTGCGGTTGCGATGACGAACTCGCCGGGAACGAGATAACCGTCACCGTCACGGAATTCTTCGATCGAGTCCAGGTACTCGAATTCGACTTCTCGGCGCTCGTGGTCGCTGAACCGACCATATGGGAGCGCAACGGGGCCACCGAGAAACGCCGCCCCGATCGCCTCGGCTTTGTCGCGATAGGCGAGGCCAACCTGTAGCCGAGTCACGCTCACATCAACGAAACCCGCGTTCTGGAGTGTGGCTTCGATGGCACCAGGTGCCCCGAGGAAGAAGAACATCGGACAGACGTCGGACTGCACTCGGCGATCGACGATCGGAAACAACTCCGCCCAGCCGCAGTGACGGCGTTCGCCCCACACCGAGACAGCGACCCGACCAGAAGGCCGGAGCACTCGACGCATTTCGGCGATTGCGACGGCCGGCTCTGGCACGTACATCAGCCCGAGCGAACACAGCGCCAGGTCGAACGATGCGTCCTCG
>JBGTEH010000252.1:0-1642 GCA_041747915.1 Ilumatobacteraceae bacterium | reverse complement strand
CCGACCGAATTCGCCATCCTCGGCACCGGCCTGGCCGTGGGCGGAATCATCGGTGGCTGGACGACGTCGAGTGTTGTCAAGCGCATCGGCACCGGTCCGTCGCTGGCGCTGACGCTCGTCGGCGGCGGCATCTTCTCGATCGCGATCGGGCTGATGAGTTGGTGGCCGACGGTCTGGCTCGCGCTGGCGCTGTTCACCTTCGTCGGCACGCTCTGGAACGTGATCACCGTCAGCTTCCGCCAGTCGGTGATCCCCGATCATCTCCTCGGCCGGGTCAACAGCGTCTATCGATTCTTCGGGTGGGGGATGATGCCCGTCGGCGCGGCGCTGGGCGGGCTCATCGTGGTGGTCGTCGATCAGTTCGCCACCCGCGAGGTGGCTCTGCGGGTGCCGTGGCTGATCGGTGGCGCCATGTCGCTGCTGTTGTTCGTGGTCGCCGGACCGCGTTTGACGACGGCGCGGTTCGCCGCCGCTCGGGCGCAGGCGGCCGCCGACGCTGACGGTCAGGACGTCGTCTGACCGAGATGCGCCGCCACCACAGCGATCCACGCGCAGTCGGGTTCGGCACGGGAACATCGCGATCGACCCCGGGGTTGTCGACACCATGGAACTCTCGGATGCACTCGACTTCGTCAGCGATCGTCAACACGGCATCCTGATCGCGCTCAAGGCCGACGGTCGGCCGCAGTCATCGAACATCGCGTACTACGTCGGCGACGACGGCGTGATCCGGATCTCGGTGACCGACGGCCGCGCCAAGACCGCCAATCTCCGCCGCGACCCCCGCGCCTCGCTGCACGTGAACCGCGACGACTTCTACTCGTATGCGGTCATCGAGGCCGATGTCACCATGCTGCCGACCGCGACGTCACCCGACGATGCAACGGTCGAGGCGCTCGTGGCGTATTACCGAGCCGTCGCCGGCGAACACGACAACTGGGACGAGTACCGCCACGCAATGGTCGCTGACCGGCGACTGATCCTCGAACTCCGCCCGACCCACGCCTACGGCATGCTCAACCGCTGATGTACCGCTGGTGTCACACACCAGCGGTTCATCACGTGTTCCTGGGGAGTTCGGAGAACGGGACGACCTTGTCCTGATTGGGCTCTTTCGGGAGGCCGAGCACGCGCTCGCCGATGATGTTCTTCTGGACCTGATCGGTGCCGCCGTAAATCGGCGGAGCCTGCGCGAACAGCGCCATCTCGGTGACGAAGCCGAGGAACGGATTTCCCGTCGCTTCGTCGAGCGTCTTGCGACTCTCGGAGTCGTAGGCGTGCAGCATGCCTTGCGGGCCGACGATGCGCAGGCCGAGATCGCGCTGCAGGCGCACCATGTCGCTCATCAAGAGCTTGGCGATGTTGCCCATCCCGGCGATCTCCGTGCCCTTCTCGCGGCGGCCTTCACACGGAGTTGGTTCATCCGCCCGAGTCGGCTGAACGTGTACAAACGCACGAGGTCTTGACGGATGATCGGGTCCTTCGCCTTGCCGGCACCCTGGGCGAGGCTGATCATCATCTTCGACGTGTCCCGGAACGCGGCACCACCGCCGCCCGCCGGTTTGCCCGGATCGCGGACGTAGTCGCCGGCACGCGTGCCGAGCTGGCCGCCGACGGTTCCGGGGATCGCCGCGCTCGCCGA
>JBGTEH010000251.1:0-2137 GCA_041747915.1 Ilumatobacteraceae bacterium | reverse complement strand
CCGAGGCGACATCACCGCGACGCGATCGGACAGGAAGGTCGCCTCCGGGATGGAGTGCGTGACGAAGACGACAGTGGTGCCCAGCGGCTCGCTCAGACGGCCCAAGAGGTGGCGCATGTCGGTGCGGGTCATCTCGTCGAGCGAAGCGAAGGGCTCGTCCATCAACAGGATCGGAGCGTCGAGCGCGAAGGCCCGAACGAGGCCGACGCGTTGCTGCATACCGCCCGACAGTTCGTGTGGATACGCCTCGAGGACGTCGCCGAGCCCCACTTCGTTCAACAGGTCCGCCACCGATGCGCTCGGCGAGACCGGAGACTCCGATCGGTTGATGTCGAGCAACAGTCGAGCGTTCGCTTCGACGGTCCGCCAGGGCAAGAGTGCTGGCGCCTGGGGAATGAATCCGATCTGTTTGCGGCGGCGTGCCTCGACCGGCGTCGTACCGTTCACGAGGATTTCGCCCGACGTCGGTGTCTCCAGTCCGGCGATCAGCCTCAGGAGGGTGGTCTTGCCGCATCCGGACGGCCCGAGGAGCGTGAGCGTCTCGCCCTCGTCCACAGCGAAACTCACCGGGTCGAGGGCGCGCGTGGTCGCAAACTGCTTCGAGACCTCTCGCAACTCGATCCGGGCGGGCACGTCGAGCGAGCGTAACCCTGGCACCCCCGAGGCTTGGTGCCGTTGTCAGTGGCACTCGCCGCCCGTAGCATTGCGGAGTCCGTTCGGGCTGGGAATTCCCGGCGCGTGCGCGATGCAGTCCGCTCCGACCGGAGGGCGCTGCGACCTCCGTCACGTCGATTCAGACGTGCAACGAACAGAAGGCGACACACCATGGCTGATCTCTCCGACACGACGCCCAACAAGAGCGCGACGATCGAGAAGAACCGGACCCACGAGACCGACACCGGCTCGCCCGAGGTCCAGATCGCGCTGCTCACCGAGCGCATCACGCACCTCACCGAGCACCTCAAGATCCACAAGAAGGACCACCACAGCCGTCGTGGTCTGCTGATGCTCGTCGGCCGTCGTCGTCGCATGCTCGACTACGTCAAGTCGATCGACGTCGAGCGCTATCGCACCATCATTGCCGACCAAGGCCTCCGCCGCTGACCTGAGGCGGTCCGGCTGCGGCGATCGCTGCGTTGCGCAGGCTCCTCGCTGCCGAGAGGCAGCTTCCTCGCTGCGCGCCTTGCCCTCACCACAGCCGATCCCGTCTCAGGAACTTGGAATTCGGCACCTGCTGGACTCAATCTGTGGTCGACTCGCTCGACGGGGGGTGATGAGGATCCAGGCTGCGGTTCCCATGATGATGTAGATCGCTGCTTGGGCGTCGAGGAGGGGCATCAGGCCGACCTGGTCGATGAGCGCGCCGGCGGCGATGGCGCCGATCGCTGTCCCGATGGCGTCGGCTGATCCCATGAGGCCGACGACGCGTCCGATCGCGTCCGCCGGGCTCAGTGTCTGGACGGTGGTGATCAGCCCGACCGTGACGGCGGCGCCGGGAATTCCCGACAAGGCAAACAGCACGAGGTAGACCCACAAGGCCGTGGAGACCGCCGGTGCGTTCCAGAAACACAGTGAAACGAGCCCCATGCCGAGCAGCCCGGCGCTGTAGAGCACGGTTGTGTCGAGCCGACGTCCGACCCGCCCGATCATTGCGGCACCGACGAGTGCCCCGATTGCCATCGTGCCGCGGATCAACCCGAGTCCCCGACCGTCATCGTCGAGCGTCTCGACCACGAACGCGACGAAGAGAACCACGAACCCTCCCTGGGCGATCTGCGTGATGCCTTGAATCGCGAGGAGTCGGGCGAGCGGAGGTCGGTGGCGAACTGCGTCCATGCCGTCGCGAAGCCGAGGTGGATCGAGAGCGTCCGGATCGTTCAACGGCGATGTGTCGGCTCGGAGGAATGCGAGGGTCAGTGCGACCAGAACGAAACTTGCCGCGTCGATCGCCACGACGGGTCCGAGACCGTTCCACGCCACGAGAAGACCCCCGACGGGCGCGCCGATGAGGCGGGCCAGGCTCGATGATGCGGCGAGCGCAGCGTTGGCTCCGGTGAGCTGCTCGAACTCCACGACGCGTGGGATGAGGGCGACATTGGCCGGGTTGTTCAGTTGCTGGAGGGCGACTTGGGTCGTC
>JBGTEH010000250.1:0-2612 GCA_041747915.1 Ilumatobacteraceae bacterium | reverse complement strand
GCCCGAGCGCCGGTGCGAGCTCGACGACCTCCGCCGCCGGGCCATCGATGTCGACGCCGTCGTCGGTGAACGCGATGTCGCGCGGGCTCTGCAGCTCGCGGACGGAATGATCAGGGCGGCGTCACCGACGTGACCGTGGCGACGGCGGTACCACTCGCGTCGCTCGCAGCCTCGTCGGCGGAGATGTGCAACGTCAGTGGCTCCGACGTATCGAGGCTGAGGAAGCGAACGACCTCGACGTCGATCGTCGGCGCCGGGGGCGGCATCAGACCGACCATCAGCACGACCCCGCCGTCGATGACCGGCCCATCGGCGGCGGCATCGTCGAATGCCTCGGCGGACTGGTCGGCGAATCGCACGTGGGCGACATCGTCGGCGGCCGCCGCGACATCGGCCTGGACGCCGACGTCGATGGTGTCACCGTCGGCGGCGACCACGTAGATGACCGGCAGCTTCTCCTCACCGGCATCATTGACGACGGGCTCCTGCTCACTCGCCTGCCATTCGACGATCGCGGTGTAGGCCGCGGTCTCGTTGACGTCATCGGTCGTGACGGCCGGTCCGTCGTCGCATGCGGAGAACATGGTGCCGAACGCGATGACTGCGATGAGCGGCGTGGCGCGGCGATCACGCGGCTCGCATCTGCGTTCGCCCCGATTGCCTCCCACGCACCAACGTTATGCCACTCGCGCAGCTGAGGCACGCCGGTTGTGTCACACCAGGCGACGGGCGGCTTCGACGACCACGGCGACCGTTGTCGACTCGATCCGCCGTGACGTCTCTTCGTCGGGGGTTTCGTGCTGTGTCCGGTTGACCAGGACCCCGGCGACGCATCCGGCGCGCAGGCCCTGGCTGGCACACATCGTGAAGAGCGTTGCGGACTCCATCTCGTAGTTGAGCACCCCCATCGACTGCCACTCGGCGAGGCTGCCCTGCAGACGCTGCGTCACTCGGCCCGAGTACGTGTCGTAGCGCTCCTGGCCCGGATAGAACGTGTCCGACGAGGCGGTGATGCCGATGCGCGGCTCCACGCCGACCGCGCGGGCGGCCTCGACGAGGGCGGTCGTGCACGCGAAGTCGGCCACCGCCGGGAACTCCATCGGGGCGAAGTGCAAACTGGCACCATCGAGGCGCACTGCGCCGGTCGTGACGATCACGTCGCCGGGTTGCAGATCGGGTTGGATGCCGCCGGTGGTGCCGATGCGCAGGAATGTTCGCACGCCGAGCTGCGCGAGTTCCTCGACGGCGATCGACGTCGACGGTCCGCCGATTCCTGTCGAGCACACGACGACCGGAGTGTCGTCGATCCATGCGAGCCACGAGGTGAACTCGCGATGCGCAGCGAGGAATTCCGGGCGATCCATCGTGGCGGCGATCCGCTCGACCCGCGCGGGATCTCCGGGCATGATCGCCACCGTCGCCCCCCGCAACATGTCGGCCGTCAACCCGAGGTGGAACACTCCTGCCATCTCCGGAACCGTACCTGTTGCGCCAGGGGTCTGACCCCCGGCGTAACAGCCTGACCCCTGGCGTAACTTGTAGACATGCAGATGTCTTTATATACTTCGCAGATGCTGATGGAGACGGTGCTCGATGCGCTGCGGGCGATCGCCGAGGACACGCGGCTGCGCGTGCTGGCGGTCTTGCGCCACGGCGAGTTGACCGTGACCGACCTCACCGAGATCCTCGGGCAGTCGCAACCTCGCGTGTCGCGCCACCTGCGCCTGCTCGTCGATGCCGGCCTCGTCACCAAACAGCGCGAGGGCGCCTGGGCGTTCTTCCGACTCGTCGAAGGCGGCGGACCCCTGATCGCTGCGGCGCTCTCGTCGATCGACCCCGGCGACCCGACGTTGGCTGCGGATCTGCGACGCCTCGACATCGTCCGTCGCCGTCGAGCCGACGCGGCGAGCGAGTACTTCGAGCGCATCGCCCCCATCTGGGACGAGGAGCGGTCGCTGCACGCCGCCGCGAGCACGGTCGAAGCCGCCATCCTCGATGCGATCGGCGACCGGCCACTCGGCCGCGTCCTGGATGTCGGTACCGGTACGGGCCGGATGCTGCAACTCCTCGCCGATCGCTCGGAGCGCGCCGTCGGCCTCGACACGAGCCATTCGATGTTGTCGGTGGCGCGAGCCAACCTCCAACTCCTCGGTGTCCACGGGTGCGAACTGCGCCAGGGCGACGTGCACAGCCCGCCACTCGAGCGAGGATCGTTCGATCTCGTGGTCATCCATCAGGTGCTGCACTATCTCGACGAGCCCGGTCGGGCGCTGTCGGAGGCGGGTCGGTTGGTGGCACCGGGCGGTCGTCTGCTCGTGGTCGACTTCGCCCCGCACCGCCACGACTTCCTTCGCGCCGCTGCCCACCGTCGGCTCGGCTTCACCCACGCTCAACTCTGCGACTGGTTCGACCAGGGCGGCTTCGACTGTTCGACGATCGTCGATGTCGATCCCCCCGCCGGCGACGACGGACTCACCGTCACCGTCTGGCTCGCGACCAACCGCCGCACCATGAAAGAAGTCGCCTGACGTGACCACCACCCTCAACACCAGCACCGGCACACTCGCCCGCAACAACCCGTTCCACGATCACCCGATCGCCCAGATCGCGCG
>JBGTEH010000249.1:0-6617 GCA_041747915.1 Ilumatobacteraceae bacterium | reverse complement strand
CTCGACACCAAGCGCCGACAACCGTTGGAAGCTCTCCACGAGGAGGGCCCGACCGAGGCCGACTCCTCGATCGGGATACCCGACGGCGAGTTGGTTGACCCAACCGATGCCTCCGGCGAAGGTCCGGCACATCGCCACGCCAGCGACCGGGCCGTGCCCGCCGTTGCGCCGGGCCACGAGCGCCAAGTCGGCAACGAATGACGCGTCGTCCACGAACAGGCTCCTCCACTCGTCGATCGGTCGGTCGGTGTGCCCGTCGACATCGGTCCACACGGAGTAGATGAGACCGTGGACCTCCTCGTCATCGCCAGGACCGAACGGGGCGGGAGCGATGCCGCTCGGCCACACCGTCGCGCCGAGGTCGGTGACATCGGCTTGACGTTCGAGTTCGAAGCTCGATCGCGTCGGCCGGTACCCGGCGTCGGCGAGCAGGCCAAGCAGATCGCCATCGTGCGCCGGTGCATCGATTCCTGTCGCGCCGGAGTCGACCAGCCACTCCACGAGCAATCGACGTGCGACGTCAGCGTCGGGAACCGATGTGTCGATGGCCAGATTCGATTGCCCGTGCCCGACGAGCGCGGCGAAGCCTGCGATCGATGCCGTCTGACCGTCGCGAGACTCCACAACGCGCGAGCCTGCTTCGAGCGAGCCCGTTGCTCGACGCACCCGATCGAGCTCGGCCTGCACATCGCTCACGTCACCGTCGGGCGATCCCCACCACGACGTGTCTTGTGCCGCCTGCACCTCGAACAGCGCATCGAGGTCGTCATCATTCGCAGGTCGCAACACGATCTCGGCTGTCACGATCGGCAGCATCGCACATCGTCGCTCGGCCGCGCGGCGCAGTTGGTGGCGTCGTGCGAGCAGGAGAACCCGCTCACCCAGCGACCGGACCCGCCCGAGTGATCGTTTCGACAACTGCGCGTCGCACCTGGGCGACGTTGCCACGCATCGTCGCGAACACATGCTCCATGGTCACGGGTTGCTGGCCGTCGACACCGGCGTCGTAGTCGGTGACGAGAGCGACCGCGGCGTACCGCACCCCCAGCTCGGCAGCGAGAACGGCTTCTGGATATCCGGTCATGTTCACCACGTGCCAGCCCATGTCGCGAAACCACCGGCTCTCGGCGCGCGTCGAGAAACGCGGACCGTTGATCACCACCATCGTGCCTCCATCGACGACCTCGACGCCCACCGCTCGGGCGCCGGCAACGAGTTCGGCTCGCAGCCCGGCGTCGTACGGATCGGCGAACGTCTGGTGGTGCACGCCACCGCCCCCGGGCCCGGCTGGTCCGGGTCCGCCGACGTCGTGGAACGTGTCGGGGCGACCCCAGGTCCGATCGACGAGCTGGTCGACGACGACGAACTGGCCGGGATGGATGTCGGGCTGCAGTGACCCGACCGAGCACGGAGCGATCACGCTGTGCACACCGAGGGAGTGCATTGCCCACATGTTCGCCCGGAACGGCACCCGGTGAGCGGCGAAGGCGTGGTGCCGACCGTGACGGGCGATGAAGGCGACACGCCGACCGCCGATTTCGCCGATCGTGACCGGGCTCGCCGGCGCCCCGTACGGGGTCTCGACATCGATCACGTCGAACCCATCGGTGTCGCCGAAGTCGTAGAACCCCGAGCCTCCGAACACCCCCCACTCGGCGCTCGGCCCGGTCACGTCGCCACCTCCACCATCTGCGCTGCACTGACGTCGCGCTCGCGTGCGCTGCGTCGCCGATCCCAGCGCCGTTCGATCCTGCCCCAGATCCAGAAGGAGAACATGACGACTGCCCACCCGGCGAGCACATCGATCACGTAGTGCTCGGCGAGGTACACCAACGCGAACCCCATTACGAGCGGGTACATCGCCATGGCCACGTGGATCCAACGACGGTGCACCATCGGCCAGAAGAACATCACGACGAACAACGAGAAACCGGCGTGCAGCGACGGCATCGCCGCGATGGGATTCGACCAGTCGCGGCCGTCGACCCAGACGTGCACGAACCCGTCGAAGCCGAGGTATGTCCAACCGCGCCCAGCGGACCGCTCCAAGGGCGGCAGTGCGTCGAGCCGAATGGTCCGGTCGCCCCCGGCGGCCATCCACGGAGGGGCGGTCGGGAGCAGTACGAACATCATGCAGGCGATTCCGAGAACCGTCGCGAAGCGGCGCATGAACTTCGACCACAGCGCCCGATTGCTGATCCACAGCAACGCGATCGCTGCTACAGGCACGATGAAGTGGGAGAAGTACGCAATCGACGCGATCACGTCGTGAGCGCCAACGCTGTCACGATGGAAGTTGCGTTGCAACCACACCGTCGGATCAGCACCGAAGAACAGGAACCGGTCGATGTTGCGCACGCTCTCCACTTGGAGCGGAAGCCCGACGCGATCGGCGGCACCGCGCGTCTCGTCGTATGCGAACCACATCGCTGCATAGAGCAACAGCCCGAACGGCAGGTAGAGCCAGTCGTTCCATGGCTTGCCGATGTGACCGATCAACAAGAAGACCGTCACCGACAGCACCACCGAGATCCGGTCGATGATCACGCCGTACTCGAGGAACCATGCGAGGTACCCAACGCCGTACGCACCGAGCAGCACCCGCCGGATCAGGACCGTCGATCGTCGCGGCCCGGCGGAGCGATCGTCTCGTTCCGGATAGTCGCGTTGACTCGGCCCTGCACCGAGTTGCTCCTCCGACGTGATTGCCACGTTGCGACGGTAATCGACGCCAACGATCACCGCTCATCGGTCATCGCGCGAGAGGAAACTTCCGAGAAAGTGGACGGCTCTGACTCCGGGTCGTGACAAGCTCGTCATCGTGGAACCAATCACACATCGCGTGTCCGACCTCGACGTTCGGCTGCGCGGTCCGGCGCTCGGCCTCGCACGGATCACCGTTGGGCTGCTGTGGCTGGCCAACCTCCACTGGAAGGTTCCCAACGACTTCGGCGAGTCGAACGGCGGCGGGCTGTACAAGTACTCCGAGTCGGTGACGCGCAACTCGCCGTTCGCACCGTTCACCTGGGTCACCGAGGAGATCATCCTCCCGAACTTCCAGTTCTTCGGATGGTTCACGCTCGTCGCGGAGACCATCCTCGCGGCGCTCCTCCTGATCGGATATCGGACCAAGATCGTTGCGTTGGCAGGCGCAGCGATGACGATCCCGATCACGCTGTCGGTCATCTACTACGACCGCGCCGACGAATGGTCGTGGTCGTACATCTTGATGTTCACTGCCCAGATCATGCTCTGGGCATCCGACTCGGGTGGGCACTTCGGAGTCGACGGCGTGCTGCGACGCGGTCCGTCCGATGCGCGCCGAGCGCTCCTCTCGATCGGCGTCATCACCACCGTCATCGGCGTCGTGGGCCTGTTCGTCGCCCGATCGGTGTCGTTCGCCGGCTCGAAGGTGGCGCTGCTCGGATCCGACGCCGGCTTCATCGACGGCGACGGCAACCTGGTCCGCCGGTGGGAGCTCAAGTTCCTGTGGTTCAATCCTCTCTGGGCGTTGTTGACGATCGCGTGCGGCGTGCTCCTGATCGTGGCGGTGAAGCAGCTGTGGGCGGCGCGGGTGGCCGGCATTGGACTCGTCGCGCTCGCCGTGGTCATCTTCGCCACGCGCACGTTCGACTACGTCCGCGTCGACGATTCGATCCAACTGATCTCGACAGGCTCGAACGTTGCGCTGTGGGGCGGTTTCGGCCTTGCGGTACTGCTGCTCGATCGTGCGGCACGAAGGACGCCCACCGCCGAGTCCGTCGAGCCCGTCGACTGAGCGAGATGGTTCGTCGCCCGCCGATCGGCCGGGTGCTGGCGTGCGTGCTGGCGATCGTGCTCATCGCCGCCAGCGTCCGCTTCGGGCGTCAGCTCCAACGCGACAGCCCGGAGATCTTCCTCGGTGCGGCGCCACTGGTCGGCCAGAATCCACGCGACGGCTGGGACTGGCGCTTCGGCTGGGGCCTGGTAGCAGCCGCAGTCGTCGCTGCCGGCGTGACCTGGTCGGTCTGGACACAGCGATGGTCGACCTGGTCGATGCGCACGGTGATGGCGCTGACCGCCCTGGCATCGGGTGCCTTCGCGGTCGCGTTGGCTCTCACCGACGGGCGCGAGGGGCTGCTGCGCGGCGCCGACCACGAGACGGAGTACCTCGCGAACCTCGACATCGCGCCCGGTGCCCTCGACTTCGTGCGCGACTTCGTCGACGACATCGATCTGTATTCGGTCCACGTACGCGGCCACCCGCCAGGGTTCGTCCTGATCCTGAAGGCGCTCGACGTCGTCGGGCTGGCCGGCGCCTGGCCGGTCGTCGCCCTGTCGCTGCTGGGCACGATGCTTCTGCCCGTTGCCGTACTCGTGGCAATCCGCGTCATCGCCGAGGATGGGTGGGCGCAACGCGTTGCTCCGCTGCTCGCGGTGAGCCCCTACGCACTGTGGATGATGACGTCTGCCGACGCGGTGTATGCGGCGTGCGGCGCATGGGCGGTGACCACGTGCCTACTGGCCCTCCGGGCGAGCGGGCGGCGCGCTCTGGCGTGGGGACTTGCTTCGGGCCTTCTGCTCGGGGCTCTGCTGTTCATGACCTACGGAGGCGCAACGTTCGCCATCGTGCTCGTCGTACCGACGATCGTGGCCCTGCGTCAACGGCGCTCCGGCGTCGTGCCGGCAGTGGCGGGTGTCGTGATCGCCACCGTTGCGGTGACAGCGGTCTTCGTTGCGCTCGGGTTCTGGTGGCTCGACGGTGCCCGCGAGACCCAGCGGCAGTACTGGGCGGGAACGGCACAGTTCCGACCATTCGGTTATTTCATGATCGCCAACCTCGCCGTCGCGCTCATCGCCATCGGCCCGGCCGGATTCGCCGGACTGCTGGAGTTCTGGCGCCATCGCAAACCGCTGCCGGCAGTGTGGCCCCTCGTCGCAGGGGCGGTGGCGGCTCTGCTCGCGTCGCACCTCTCGCAGTACACCCGCGGCGAGGTCGAACGAATCTGGCTGCTGTTCTACGCGTGGCTGATGGTCGCCGCCGGAGTGCCGGCGCTCACCGGTCGGCCGCGTGCCCTCGCCGCCATCGTCGCGATCCAGGCGACATCGGCGATCATCCTGCAAGCCGCGCTGGTGACGAAGTGGTGAGGTGGTCAGCCGAGTTCGGCCGGGCGTGGGCCGACCGTGCGACGCAAGGGTGCGGATCGGAACTCGTACATCCCGTCGTCGAACCCGACGCTCGCGGTGAAACCCAAGACGTCGGAGGCGCGATGCGGACTGGCGAACACGTGGCGAATGTCGCCGAGTCGGTACCCGCCGACAACGGCAGGGCGCGGTGCGTCGTCGGGGCGAAGAGCTTCGGCCATGTCGAGCACCGACCGGGGTGTGCCGCTGCACACATTGAACGCACCCGACACGCCGTCGGGATGCATCAATGCCAACACGTTGGCGTGGGCGACGTCGCGGACGTGGACGAAGTCGCGCATCTGCCCACCGTCTTCGAAAACCTTCGGGGCTTCGCCGCGTTCGTACGCGCTGCGAAACAGGCTGGCGACGCCGGCGTACGGCGTGTCCTTCGGCATCCGCGGGCCGTACACATTGTGGTAGCGCAACGAGGTGACGACAGTGCCGGGGTGCTCACGCTCGTAGGCAGCGCAGAGGTGCTCCTGCGCCAGCTTCGTCGCTGCGTACACGTTGCGCGGGTCGAGCCAGTGATCCTCCGGAACCGACTCGGCCACGAGTGTCGCTGCGCAAACAGGGCACGGTGGCTCGAAGTTTCCGGCGTCGAGATCTTCGCGCCGCCGCGGACCTGGCCTGACGATGCCGTGCGATGCACAGCGATACCGGCCCTCGCCGTACACGACCATGCTCGACGCCAGCACGAGCCGTCCGGAGAACGACACGTCGTGCAACGCTCGCAACAGCCGTGCGGTGCCGAGGTCGTTGCGCGAGACGTACTCGCCGACATCGGCGAAGTCGACGCCGAGCCCCACCTTCGATGCCTGGTGGCACACTGCGTCGATGTCGATCAACACCGACGACCACGTCGCCGGGTCACGAACGTCGGCCCACACGTACTCCGCCCGGTCGTCGAGGCCCGCAGGGATGCCGTCGTGGGCGGCCGGGTCGAGATCGTCGACCACACGCACCGTATGGCCCGCGTCGAGCAGTTCGTCGACGATGTGCGAGCCGATGAAACCGGCACCACCGGTCACCAGGACGTGCATGACGACCCCCTCGCCGAGACCTGCCCGACGAATCGGAGTCGCCCGTGCCTGACGTGATCCTGCCCGCGCTCGACGAAGCCGCGGCGATCGGCTGGGTGCTCGAACGCATGCCGTCCGGCTACCGCCCGATCGTGGTCGACAACGGTTCCACCGATGCAACCGCGTCGATTGCGCGTGAGTCTGGAGCGCTCGTCGTGAGTGAACCGGTGCGTGGGTTCGGCTCGGCGTGTTGGGCGGGCCTGCAGGCAGCAACCGCTGACGTCGTGTGCTTCATGGACTGCGACGCCTCGCTCGACCCCGTGGCGCTGCCGATCCTGGTCGCACTCCTCGAACGTGGCGATGCCGACCTCGTGATCGGCGAGCGGATCGCCCGCCGTGGCGCATGGCCGCTTCACGCGCGCATCGCCAATC
>JBGTEH010000248.1:0-4792 GCA_041747915.1 Ilumatobacteraceae bacterium | reverse complement strand
TCGTCCGTGGACCACGTCGCCGCCCTACGAACCCGACGGCCTCGTACCCGGCGGCACGGTCGACGGCGACCCCCGCTTCCCCCTCGTCATCGGCTGACGTACACCATCCGTCGGAGCCATCGAGTACGCCCGGCTTCGGATGAAGGCGGGGCGGCCGTCACAATGAGGCGATGACCGAGTCGCCACATCTGCCCGCCGCGTTCGACAATCGGGTCAGCCGCGATCTGGGGGTCGCCATCCCGATCGTGCAGGCGCCGATGGGATGGATCGCCCGGGCGCAGCTGGCCTCGGCGGTCTCGCGGGCAGGAGCGTGCGGGATCATCGAGACCTCCTCGGGTGAGCTCGATGCGGTCAAGGACGAGATCCGCAAGATGCGCGATCTGACCGACCGACCCTTCGGCGTCAACATCGCCCAGGCGTTCGTGCGCGACCCGGCGATCGCCGAGTTCGTGATCGATCAGGGCGTCAAGTTCGTGACGACGTCTGCGGGTTCGCCGACGAAGTACACCGGCGTGCTGAAGGCAGCGGGGCTGACCGTGTACCACGTGGTGCCGACCCTCGCCGCTGCGCTCAAGGCGGTCGATGCCGGCGTCGATGGCCTCGTGGTCGAGGGCGGTGAGGGCGGCGGTTTCAAGAGCCCGACCCCGGTGTCGACGATGGTGCTGCTGCCGCTCGTTCGCTCCAAGGTCGACGTTCCGATCATCGCTGCCGGCGGCATCACCGACGGCGCCACCATGGCGGCGGCGTTCGCGCTCGGCGCCGAGGGCGTCCAGATGGGGACCCGCATGGTGTCGGCCGCCGAGTCTCCTGTTCACGAGAACTGGAAGCAGGCGATCATCGACGCCAAGGAGACCGACACCCTGTTCCTCAACCAGCGCCACTCGCCCGCGCTCCGGGCGCTACGAACCGACCGGACCGAGGCGCTGGTCGACGCCGAGCACAATGTCTTCGGCGACTTCGGCAACGCGCGGGACCTCTACTTCGGTGGCGACATGAACGCCGCGATCGCGCTGTCGGGCCAGGTCGCCGGCCGCATCGAGTCGGTGCGATCCGTCGCCGACATCATCGACGACACGATCACCGAGTTCGCCGCCACCGTCGCCCGCCTGAACGGCTGAGAGACGACACCACGGCCGCACCGTACCCGCCACTCGTACCCTGGGCCCATGGCACTCGACGACTCTCTGGTCAACAAGATCACCTGGAAGATCCCGAATGCGCTGGCACTCGTCGGCTCCGCTCACGACGGCGAACGCAACGGCATGACGACCAGCTGGATCACGCAGCTGTCGATGGAACCGGTGCTGATCGGCATCGGCGTCGACAACACCGCCGTCACGCGCCGGCTGATCGCGGCGAGCGGCGCATTCACCGTCAACTTGTGGGACAGTGACGACACCCGGGTCTTCGTCAGGTTCTCGAAGCCGGCGCTCGACGACGGCACGACGCTGAACGGCCGGTCGGTCGGCACGGCGACGACGGGCGCTCCGGTCTTCGAGGAGGCACTGGCGTGGATGGACTGCGAGGTGCGCCACACCCTCGACCTCGGGACACACACACTCTTCGTGGGCGAGATGGTCGACGGCGCTCTGCGCGACGAGGAACCTCGCGCCGCAGCCATGAGCGACACCCGCATGAAATACGGCGGCGTCAAGCGCCACTGACGGCGACAGCCGCATCGGATCGCCGACCCCTGATCGCCCCGACCCGCTGCGCCGTTTCGGCCGGCGCCGACCGAGCGCTCAGACCAGACGGGAGGGTTCGATACGAGGGGCCAGCATCGGATCACCCACGGGAGTCGGAAGTGGGCCAGCGATCGCTGCAGCCCGTCTCGTGATCCAGCCCCGCAGGTCGGACAGCGGCATCGGATGCGCAATGCCGAATCCCTGAGCGAAGTCGCAACCGAGGGCTGCGAGTGCGTTCCAGGTCTCACGCGTCTCGAGCCCTTCGGCGACCACCTCGAAACCCAGACGATGTGCGAGGTCGACCACGCTTTCGACGATCACCCGATCGGCCTGGTTCGAGAGCAGCCCGCCGACGAACACCGCGTCGACCTTCACGCGGTCGACGGGGAGTTGGCGCAGCGTCTCGAACGACGAGTACCCGGTACCGAAGTCGTCGATGGCGATCGAGACGCCGGCCTCCCGCAGGCGATCGACCGTGAACCACGAGTGTTCCGGATTGGACCCCAACGCCCGTTCGGTCACCTCGACTTCCAGGCGAGAGGGTGGGAACCCGACGTCGGCGAGCACCCCGAGTACGAGCGCTGAGAAGGTTCGATCCTGCAGGCTCCGCCGCGACACGTTGACGGCCAGCTTCA
This sequence comes from Ilumatobacteraceae bacterium, assembly GCA_041747915.1. Lineage (GTDB taxonomy): Bacteria > Actinomycetota > Acidimicrobiia > Acidimicrobiales > Ilumatobacteraceae > Sva-07. Next base: position 2,472 of record JBGTEH010000248.1, on the reverse strand, counting down.
CGTCGTCGATTCCGGACATCCGCATGCCCTGTGTCGAGGTCCGCAGCACCATTTCGGTGACAGGTCCGATCAACTCGGTCTGTTCGACGAGTGCGATGAAGTCGTTCGGCTGGATCCTGACGTACACGGGGTGATCCCAACGAATGAGCGCTTCGACCGTGTCGGCAGCGCCCGTGTCCATGCGCACCTGCGGCTGGAAGTACACCTTGAACTGGCCCTCGGCCAGGGCTCTGTCGATGTCGCTCAACAGCTCGACGTGGCCGCGTCGCTGGACGCGGACACAGTCGTCGTAGCGCTCGACCTTCGTGCCGAGCCGCTTCGCACGGTACATCGCGATGTCGGCCGCGCGCAGCAGATCCTCCGCCGCCCGACCGTGCCGCGGAGCGAACGCCACGCCGACGCTGACGTCGACGCGGATCGGGAACCCGCGGACCGTGAGCGGCTGGGAGAGCTCGGCGCTGAGTGTGCGAACCAGGCTCTCGACCTCCTCACTGCCCTCTGCGCTCGTTCGCAGGGGTTGGAGCACGGCGAACTCGTCCCCCGCCAGCCTCGAGGCCACGGCCTTCGGCGGCAAGCTGTCGGCGAGTCGTCGGGCGAATGCCGCGAGCAGCGCGTCGCCGACGTCATGTCCCAGTTCGTCGTTGACCTCCTTGAACCGATCGAGGTCGATCAGCAGGATCATCGCCGAAGCCGACCCCCCGGCACCACCGACAACCATGTCCACGCGCTCGGCGAAGGCGCGACGGTTCGCCAGGCCCGTCAAGGCATCGTGACGCGCCTCGTAGGCGCGCTCGAAGGCCTGTCTCGTCGACTGGAAGACGAGAACCGTGGTGAGCGCGAGCAGGGGCGCGAGCGCTCGGCTGAACTCGACGCCGACGATCCAGATCGGTGCGAGCGACAGCAGTGCACCCTCGGCAGTCACCCACGCACCGATGCCGTGCGCCAGGCTGGTCGCGAGAGCGACTCGTGAGCGCGCAGCTTCATCGATCGCCGTGACGATGCCGTCGACCAGGAGGATGGTCGCTCCGATCATCGCCGCACCGACCACCCAACGCCACGAGACCCCGGCGACGTTGTCCATCGACCAGATCGCGTCGAGCCACATCGACACCGACGCCGCCGATCCCACCGTCAGTGCCACCTTCGACAACCGGATCAGCGTCGAGAACGGAGTGGCACGCACGACGAGCGCATGTGCAACCGTCCCGAGCATCGACGCCCACAGCGCCCCGGTCGAGGACCCCACGAGCAACAAGGCGAATGCAAACAGATAGACGGGGGTGACGTAGGTGTCCGGGCCGGACCGGATCCAGCACCGGCGGCTCGTCTCACCGACGAGCAGGCCGAGCGCGAGGAACGCCAACACCGGCCAGTCGGCGCTCGGCGGCTCGCTGTCCAGGTCAGTTCGGATGACGGCAACGACGGCTACGACTGAGACGGACAAGGTGCCGAATGCGGCGACCGCCAACGCGAGACGATCGGGGACATGCGACGCGGCCACACGCGAGGCGCGCTCGTACGCTCCGATGTGATCCGCCTCGAGCTCATGGGGTGCTGTTGCCACGCTTCTCCGCCCAGTCGTGAGTCGATTCGGTCTCGACCAGGTGGGTATCGGGATGTCGACGCACCTTCTTGAACGCCGAATGCGTGCCGGTCCTGCTCGCATGCTCCGTCGCTAGCCTCGAATCCACCATGGCGCACGAATTCATCTACCAGGCCTACAAGCTCTCTCGGGTTCACCCGCCCGACAAGACGGTGCTGGAGAACATCTCGATCTCGTTCTACCCGGGCGCCAAGATCGGCGTGCTCGGCTCGAACGGTGCCGGCAAGTCGTCGCTGCTGAAGGTGATGGCCGGCCTCGACGACGGGTACTCCGGCGAGGCGAGGCTCACTGCCGGCTTCAGCGTCGGCTACCTCCAGCAGGAGCCCGAACTCGATCCGTCGAAGGACGTCAAGGGCAACGTGATGGACGGTGTCGCTGAGGTCCAGGGGATCATCGACCGCTACAACGAGGTCATGGCGATGTGGGCCGACGACGACGCCGACTACGACAAGATCGGCAAGGAGCAGGCCCGCCTCGAAGACAAGATCGCGGCGACCGATGCGTGGAGCCTGGAACGCAACGTCGACATCGCCATGGACGCGCTGCGCTGCCCTCCCGACGACGCCGATGTCAGTGTGTTGTCGGGTGGTGAGCGGCGTCGGGTCGCCCTCTGCCGCCTGCTGCTGTCACGCCCGGACCTGCTGCTGCTCGACGAGCCGACAAACCACCTCGATGCCGAGTCGGTCGACTGGCTCGAACGCTTCCTCGGTGACTACTCGGGCACCGTGGTGGCCATCACCCACGATCGCTACTTCCTCGACAACGTCGCCAAGTGGATCCTCGAACTCGACCGCGGGCGCGGCATCCCGTTCGAGGGCAACTACTCCAGCTGGCTGGAGCAGAAGGAAGCGCGCCTCGCGCAGGAGGAG
>JBGTEH010000247.1:0-2157 GCA_041747915.1 Ilumatobacteraceae bacterium | reverse complement strand
ACATGCCGAGTCGCCCGAGTGGACACCCGCCTCCTCGACGTGCTCCATCACGCCGCCGATGAGCACCTCGCCGGTGTGGTCACGAATGGCGTCGACGTCGACCTCGGTGGCATCCGCGAGGAACCGGTCGATCAGCACCGGTCGCTCGGCCGACAGGCCGCCTTCCTTGCCGAGACTGCCGAACCCGGCCAGCTCGTCCATCGCGCGTGCGAGGTGATTGCGATCGTGGACGATCTGCATCGCCCGGCCGCCGAGTACGTAGCTCGGGCGCACCAGGACCGGGAACCCGATGTCGTCGGTGATCGCGAGCGCCTGCTCGAGGTCGACCGCCGTGCCGCCCGGAGGTTGCGGGATCAGCAGCTCGTCGCAGATCGTGTTCCAACGCTCACGGTCCTCGGCCGCGTCGATCGAGTCGGGCGATGTTCCGGCCACGAGTTCGACGGGGATGAGCCCGGACAACTTGAGCGGTGTTTGGCCGCCGAGCGACACGATGACCGCTTCGGGCCGCTCGGCGTCGATGACGTTGAGGACGTCTTCCTGCGTGAGCGGCTCGAAGTACAAGCGGTCGGACGTGTCGTAGTCGGTCGAGACGGTCTCGGGATTGCAGTTGATCATGATCGTCTCGAAGCCGGCCTCGCGCAGGGCGAACGATGCGTGCACGCAGCAGTAGTCGAACTCGATGCCCTGTCCGATGCGGTTGGGCCCCGACCCGAGAATCACGACCTTGCGGCGACTCGACGCGCGCACCTCGCTCTCGTCTTCCCAGGTCGAGTAGTGGTACGGCGTCTCGGCGACGAACTCCGCCGAGCAGGTGTCGACGGTCTTGTAGGTCGCGACGACGCCGGCCGCCTCACGAGCAGCCCGCACATCGAGTTCGCCGGTGCCCCACAAGTGTGCGAGCTGAGCATCGGAGAAACCGAGTCGCTTGGCGCGCCGCCACGACCGGGTCGTCATCGCGTCGGGGCCGATCGCATCGAGTTCCGCTCGTTCCTCGGTGATCATCGACATCTGGTCGAGGAACCACGGGTCGATCCGGGTTGCGTCGTGCACGTCGTCGATCGACACGCCTCTCGCCAACAGCTCGCCGACCTCCTGGATCCGCTCTGCGGTCGGGATCGCCGCGCATGCGATCAGTTCGTCGTCGGTGAGTTCGTCGAGATGGGCCGCTGCCGGGTCGCAGCCCAGGCCGAGGCGACCCTGCTCCAGCGAGCGCAGCGCCTTCTGCAGGCTCTCGGGGAAGGTGCGACCGATCGCCATGACCTCGCCGACCGACTGCATCTGAGTGCCGAGGACACCGGTGGTGCCCGGCAGCTTCTCGAAGGCCCATCGGGGGATCTTGGTGACGACGTAGTCGATCACCGGTTCGAAACTCGCCGGGGTCGACCGCTCGGCGGTTCGCGTGATGTCGTTGGGGATCTCGTCGAGGGTGTAGCCGACGGCGAGGCGCGCGGCGATCTTGGCGATCGGAAAGCCCGTGGCCTTCGAGGCGAGGGCCGACGACCGCGACACTCGCGGGTTCATCTCGATCACCACCTGGCGACCGGTCGATGGCTCGACGGCGAACTGTACGTTCGATCCCCCGGTCTCCACACCGACCCGTCGGATGCACGCCAGTGCCGAGTTGCGCATCTGCTGGTACTCGACGTCGGTGAGCGTCTGGATCGGAGCAACGGTGATCGAGTCGCCGGTGTGCACGCCCATCGGGTCGACGTTCTCGATTCCGCAGATGATCACGCAGTTGTCGGCGTGGTCACGCATCACCTCGAGTTCGAACTCCTTCCACCCGTACACCGACTCCTCGATCAGGATCTCGCTGATCGGGCTGGCCGCGAGCCCATTGGACGCGATTCGTTCGAACTCCTCGGGCGTCGCGGCGATCCCGGTGCCGCGCCCTCCCAGGATGTACGCCGGGCGGATCACTGCCGGCAGCCCGATGTCGGCGACCACTACTCGCGCCTCGTCGATCGTGTGAGCGGTGCCCGAGCGCAAGCAGTCGAGGCCGATGCCGAGCATCGCCTGTTTGAACTGTTCGCGATCCTCCGCTGTTGCGATCGCCTCGGCATTGGCGCCGATCATCTCCGGTCGACCGGGCACGCCGATCAACCCTCGCTCGAACAGTTCCATGGCGATGTTCAGGCCCGTCTGGCCACCGAGCGT
>JBGTEH010000246.1:0-4225 GCA_041747915.1 Ilumatobacteraceae bacterium | reverse complement strand
GGCAACATGACGCAGATGCGCCAGATCGCCGGCATGCGTGGCCTGGTGGCCAACCCGCGTGGTGACATGATCCCGCGTCCGATCAAGTCGAACTTCCGTGAAGGACTCGAAACACTCGAGTACTTCATCGCCACGCCTGGTGCCCGCAAGGGTCTGGTGGACACCGCTCTTCGTACCGCGGACTCCGGTTACCTGACCCGTCGCCTCGTCGACGTGGCCCAGGAACTGATCATCCGCGAAATGGACTGCGGGTCGACGCTCGGCGTGTGGATCGAGAACATCGGCGAGGACACGGCCAACAAGCGTGCGTACCTCGAGACCAAGCTGTACGGCCGTGCGCTGCTCAACGACACCGCTCTCGCCTCCCCGATGGAGAAGGACGGCGAGTCGTTCTCGATGCTGCCGCGTAACACCATCGTCGGCGACGAGGAGATGGAAGCACTGCGCGACGACCCCGAGATCACCCGCCTGCGGGTGCGCTCGGTGCTCACCTGTGACGCCGAACTCGGCGTGTGCGCCATGTGCCACGGTCGTTCGCTGGCCACCGGCCAGATGATCGAACTCGGCGAGGCCGTCGGCGTCATCGCCGCCCAGTCGATCGGTGAGCCCGGCACCCAGCTGACGATGCGTACCTTCCACACCGGTGGTGTGGCAGGCAAGGACATCGCCGGTGGTCTGCCCCGCGTCGTCGAGCTCTTCGAAGCTCGTACGCCGAAGGGTTCGGCCCGTCTGGCCAAGGCAACGGGCATCCTGCATCTTCGTGAGGACGAGGGCAAGGGCATCCCCGTCGTCGTCATCGACGATGCGGGCGAGGAACACGAGACATTGCTGCCGCTCGGCGCCCGTCCGATCGTCACCGACGGTCAAGACGTCAAGGCCGGCGATCCGCTGGTGGACGGTCCCTTCGACCCGAAGGAGATCATGGAGATCAAGGGCATCCGAGAAACGCAGCTGTACCTGGTCGAAGAAGTCCAGCGGGTGTACCGCGACCAGGGTGTGTCGATCCACGACAAGCACATCGAGCTCATCGTGCGCCAGATGACCCGTCGGGTCGGCGTGCAGGAGCCCGGTGGCACCACCTTCCTGCCCGGCGAGCGAGTCGACTCCAAGCGGTTCCGCGACACGAACCGTCGCATGGTCGAAGAGGGCACGCGCCCCGCCGAGGGGCGCCCCGAGTTGATGGGCATCACCAAGGCATCGCTGGCAACCGATTCGTGGCTGTCGGCTGCATCGTTCCAGGAGACCACCCGGGTGCTCACCGAGGCCGCGATCGACGGCCGCGGCGACAGCCTCATCGGCCTCAAGGAGAACATCATCATCGGCAAGCTCATCCCGGCTGGTACGGGCATGATGAAGTACCGCGAGTTCGGCATCGAAGCACCTGACTACGAGCCGATGTCGTTCTATTCGAGCGATGGCGAAGAAGAGGATCCGGCGGCATTCCTGGCCGGATTGAGCGGCACCTACGACGCCGAGGCCGCCACCGCCGAGCCGATCGGCTGAGCCGCCCTTCGACGTTTGTGGAGCGTTCTGGGTGGGCCATCCCACTCAGAACGCGCCGCAAACGTGAAGTGTGTTGCGCGATGCGGGGTGCGACCGTAGCCTTGCAGGGTCCTCTCATCGGGTCCGTGTCCACGGTTTCGATGTACGGCGGACGGGTCACAAACCCGTGATCGCGTCCAACCCACCACATTTCGCTGGCTCCGAGCCGCCGAAACGACCTGTACGAACGAGGTTTCATCAGTGCCAACCATCCAGCAGCTCGTCCGTCAGGGGCGAAGCTCGAAAGTCACCAAGAGCAAGACGCCGGCGCTCAAGGGCTCACCCCAGCGTCGCGGCGTGTGCACTCGCGTGTACACCACCACTCCGAAGAAGCCGAACTCGGCGCTGCGGAAAGTGGCGCGTGTGCGGCTGAACTCGGGCATCGAAGTCACCGCCTACATCCCGGGCGAAGGCCACAACCTGCAGGAGCACTCGATCGTGCTCGTGCGCGGCGGGCGCGTGCGCGACCTTCCCGGTGTGCGCTACAAGATCATCCGCGGCGCACTCGATGCCGTCGGCGTCAAGAACCGCAAGCAGTCCCGTAGCCGTTACGGCGCCAAGAAGGAGAAGTGACCTGACATGCCTCGCAAAGGTCCAGCTCCACGCCGCGAACTCGTCGCGGACCCCATCCACAAGTCACAGCTCGTCACGCAGATCACCAACAAGGTGATGCTGCACGGTAAGCGCACCGTCGCCGAGAAGATCGTCTATGACGCGATGGAGATCATCCAGTCGCGACTCGACGGCGAGGACATGGCGATCGACACGGTGAAGCGTGCGATCGAGAACGTCAAGCCGCCATTGGAGGTTCGCAGCCGTCGCGTCGGTGGTGCCACCTACCAGGTGCCCGTCGAGGTACGTCCTCGTCGTGCGACCACGCTGGCGATTCGTTGGACGGTCGATTACGCCCGCGCCCGTCGCGAGAAGACGATGGCCGAGTGCCTCGCCAACGAACTGATGGACGCATCCAATGGTCTCGGCGCCGCGATGAAGAAGCGCGACGACATCCAGAAGATGGCCGATTCGAACAAGGCGTTCGCCCACTACCGCTGGTGATCGCCGCCGGAACACCGGCTGATCGAACGACCCACGGAACCCGGAGCCCACCCGCTCCGGGTTCTGACGTTTCCCGGCCGTGGCGCTGGACTTCACGAATGCACTATCGTGCCCGATGGGGGAGGACGCACGAACGCCAGTCGCACCATCCGGAGGGGAACTCGATGCACGTCCACAGCATTCTGAAGGTCAAGGGGACCGCCGTTGCCACGATCGGGCCCGACGAGACGCTCGCCACGGCCACCGCGTCACTTCGCGACCACGGTGTCGGCGCGTTGGTGGTGAGTCGCGACGGCCACACCATCGACGGCATCGTGTCGGAACGAGATGTGGTGCGCGCGTTGGCCGCCCATGGCGTCGCCACGCTCGGACGCGATGTCGCCTCGGCGATGTCGTCGACCGTCACCACCTGTCACGGCAACGACACCGTCGACCAGTTGATGGGCATGATGACCGAGCGGCGCATCCGTCACCTCCCGGTCGTCGGCGACGAAGGCATGCTCGCCGGGATCATCTCGATCGGCGACATCGTCAAGGCGCGCGTCGGCCAACTCGAGATCGAGAACGACCAGTTGCACGACTACATCCAGGCCCGATGATGGCGCCACACCATCGACGGCGACCGTGATGGCCATCTCCGACGAGAAGTTCGTGTCGCTCACCACGTACAAGCGTGACGGGTCGACCAAGTCGCTGCCCGTGTGGATCGCCGACTTCGGCGACGGCAAGGTCGGGTTCACCACGGCATCGTCGACCTACAAGGTGAAGCGGCTGGCCAATGACCCGCGCGTGGTACTGCAGCCATCGGATCGCCGTGGCCGGGTGACCGATGGTTCGACGCCAGTGACGGGTACGGCCGAGGTGCTCACGGGCGACGACTTCACGCCGTACGAGGCGATCATGAAGTCCAAGTACGGCGTCCAGTTCCACGCGGCCAAACTGGCCGGGTCGTTCATGCGTCTGATCGGCAAGGGCTCGGGCACCGACTCCGCGGTGGTCATCACACTCGACTGACAGAGGGCCGCGACCCGGTGGTCTCGTTCTCTTCCACCGGTACACTCGACGCTCGTGCGCGCGCAGAGATGCGCCGTGCAACCGATCGATCACCCGCACACGACCCCCCGTCGCCCTTTGACACGGAAGAAGTAGAGATGGCCAAGCGAGAGTTCCCCCTGGAGCGCACCCGGAACATCGGGATCATGGCGCACATCGATGCCGGCAAGACCACCACCACCGAGCGCATCCTCTACTACACGGGCAAGAGCTACAAGATCGGCGAAGTCCACGACGGCGCGGCGACCATGGACCACATGGCGCAGGAGCAGGAGCGCGGCATCACGATCACGTCCGCTGCCACCACGTGCGTGTGGGACAACCATCGCATCAACATCATCGACACGCCGGGCCACGTCGACTTCACCATCGAAGTCGAGCGGTCGCTGCGAGTGCTCGACGGTGCCGTCACCGTGTTCGACGCCGTTGCCGGCGTGGAACCGCAGACCGAGACCGAGTGGCGTCAGGCCAACACCTACAAGGTGCCGCGCATGTGCTTCGTCAACAAGATGGACCGCATCGGCGCCGACTTCTACCGCACCGTCGACATGGTTCGCGATCGCCTCCAAGCCGT
>JBGTEH010000245.1:0-1530 GCA_041747915.1 Ilumatobacteraceae bacterium | reverse complement strand
GATGCGGTGACGCTGCCCGCTGCCGTCGTTGCCGAGGCGCTGCGCCAAGTGGTCCGCGCGGCATCGACCGACGACGCTCGGGCTGTGCTCACCGGCGTGCTGCTCGCGTCGGAGGACGACGGGCTGCGCATGGTGGCGACCGACTCGTACCGACTCGCCGTGCGCGATCTGCCGGGAACGAGCGTGTTGACCGCCGGCAAGAACGTGTTGATCCCCGGTCGCGCCCTCAACGAGCTGCAGCGTGTGATGGGCGATGCCGACGAACTGAGCGTGCGTCTCGGCGAACGTGAGGCCACCTTCGAGGCCGGTGGCACCCGACTGAGCACGCGGCTGATCGAAGGTGAGTTCCCGAACTATCGCAATCTGCTGCCGTCGAGTTATCCGAACCTGCTGACCGTCGGCAAGGCAGCGATGCTCGAAGCGATTCGTCGCGTGAAGATCCTTGCGCAGGATTCCACGCCGGTGCGACTCACGCTCGGCGGTGACACGGTGACACTGACCGCGATCACCCAGGATGTGGGCAACGCGGCCGAGGAGATCGACGCCAGCTACGACGGCACGGAGATGACCGTTGCATTCAATCCCGACTACCTCGCTGCCGGCATCGATGCTATCGACAGCGACGACGTGACTCTGGCCACGATGGACCCCATGAAGCCGGCGGTCCTACGCGGGGTCGGGCGCGACGACTACCTGTATCTGCTGATGCCGGTGCGTGTGCCGTAGGTTGTCGGTTCGGACCCCTGTGGGTGCGTCGTCGGCAATGAGTGACGCCACGCCAACATGATCATCGAACACCTGGAACTCGTCGACTTCCGCAACTACGTCACGGGGTCGTTCGACCTGCACTCGGGGACCACCGTGGTGATCGGCGACAACGGCCAGGGCAAGACGAACTTTGCCGAGGCGCTCGCCTTCCTCGCGACGCTGTCGAGTTTCCGATCGGCGCCCACCGACGCTCTGATCCGCGCCGGTTCGGCCACGGCCGTCATCCGTGCCACGATTCGCCAGACCGATGAGCGCGAGACGTTGATCGAAGTCGAGTTGGCTGTCGTTGGTCGCAACCGGGTGCAGGTGAACCGGCAGAAGCTCGTCCGCGTTCGAGATCTTCTGGGCGCCGTTCGTGTCACGGTCTTCTCTCCGGACGACCTGGTGCTGGTCAAGGGGGGTCCGGGTGATCGACGCCGATTCATGGACGACACCCTCGTCGCCCTCGCCACCAAGTACGACGCCGTGCGCCTCGACATCGACCGCATCGTGCGGCAACGAAACACCCTGCTCAAGCAAGCTGCGGGCCGACTCACCGACGAGGTTGCAGTGACGCTCGACGTCTGGGATGCGAAGTTCGCCGTGGTCGCAGATCAGTTCGGGTACGCCCGAGCGACACTCGTGGCTCGCCTGGCACCGATGGTGCTCGAGGCGTACGAGCAACTCGCCGGGGTGGCCACGCCGGTCGACCTGGTGTACGAGCCGGCGTGGCGTTCGAGCGGGCTGGCGGCAGCGTTGTCGGCAGCCCGGACGCTCGATGTG
>JBGTEH010000244.1:0-2586 GCA_041747915.1 Ilumatobacteraceae bacterium | reverse complement strand
ATGAGCACGCCGCCGACCTCCACGTCTCGGGTCGCGCGACGGGTCAGTCCCTGCACCGGGCTCTCGAAGCGCAGGACCTCCTCGATGAACGACGGGATGAGCGACAGGTCGCAACGGACCCGCTCTTGCACGTCGGGGTGTCGCACCAGCAACCACATGCCGTGGTTCAGCGCGCTGGTGGTGGTTTCGAAGCCACCGGTGACCAACTGGTGCATCAGGTTCTGCAGCTCGGCCACGGTGAGCGGTTCGGCCGCGTCCTCGCCCTCGTGAGCATGCACGAGGGTGGAGATCAAGTCGTCGGTCGGCTCGGCCCGCCGCCGTTCGAACACCTCGGCGAGATGGTGCTGGGCTTCGAGTTCTGTCTCGACGGTCTCCAGCAACTCGGCCTCCGACAGCGGACGCATCGCCAGCGCCAGCATCGCGCCCGCCCACCGGTTGAACCGGTGGATCTCGGAGCTGTCGAGTCCCAGTTCCTCGGCGATGATGATCCCCGGTAACGGCATCGCGAAGTCGAGGTTGAACTCGCACTCCCCTCGCTCCATCAGGCCGTCGATCAGCCCTCGGGTGACATCGTCGATGTGTTCGGCCATGGCGGCGATCCGACGCGGCAGGAAGGCCTTGGCGACCAACCGGCGATAGTCGGTGTGGATCGGCGGATCGGTGCGCTGCAGCGTCTCGACGTGACCCCAACCGCGCTCGCGCAGGATCTCCTGGTACCGCCGGGCGTTGTCGACCTGGAGTCCCTTCTTGGTGCCACCCCCGCGGCCGCTGCTCGAGAAGAGCTCGGGGTTGGTCAGCACGAACCGGACGTCGTCGTAGCGCGTGACCATGACCGAGCCGATCTCGGGCATCGGAAAGACAGGACAATGCTCGTGGAGTTCGGTGTAGAAGTCCCACGGATCGTCCTGGATCTTCGGATCCAGCATCGTGTGATCGACCGGACACGCCATGGCGCCGATCCGATCCTCCAAAGTCACCTCAGCCATGGGGCAATCCTTCCAGGTGCCGATCGCCCGATCGCTGGTCGGAGCTCCCTCAGCCCTCGCGGCGTGACATCGTCGGCGCCGCGAGATCGTTGTCGTCGATCAGGACATCGCATCGCGGCCGCGGGGCAACGTTGTCGTGGTAGCGCCTCATCTCGCTCGCGTTACACGAGCGATTTCCAGAAGACGATCTTGTGGTCGCCGGGCCCGTAGAATTCTCGGATTCTGGCTTCCTGGTCGTAACCGAGACCGGAGTAGAAGGTTCGGGCTCGCGCATACTGATCCGTCGACGACGTTTCGACGACCAGGGTACGAGCCTCGGACTCACCTCGCTGTCTCAGTTCAGATTCGACGTGTTCCATCACCAATGTTCCGATTCCCTCACCCTGGCGGCCAGGTTCGACAGCGATGAAATACAGGTTCCACATCCGGTCCGCGAACGGTTCGGGTGCGAATTGAGCCGCTGCAACGATGGCTCCACTTGCCTCTTCGACGACGAGCCAGTGGTGCCCGTGCAGACTGCCGTCGACGAAGCCTGCGACCATGTCGTCGAAGAACTCGGTTTCGTCGGCGGTGAACATCTTCGCTGCCACTGCGATCTCCTTGATGCGTTGGAGGTCGGCCAACATGACAGGGCGGATGGTGTGGTCGATCATGGCGGACTCTGTTCCGTGCTGCGCGTGTTTCCAGACGAGAGGCTATGAGCGTTCGCGGATGTCGTACACCTCTGGTGCCTCTACCACCTCGACCCGGCCGGTCCAGTTCGGCCAACCCTGTGACACCCGATGCGTACTGTTCGGTGCATGGATTCCGTTGGTGTTGCCGAGCGTGTGAACCGCATCGTTGCGGTCCGCGACAACGCCTGCGCTGATGATGGTCTGATCGAAACCGGCCTGGTCGCGGTGCGTGAAGTGCAGGCGTGGGCCGACGCCCAACACGCCGCGCTCGTCGCGAAACTCTCGTCGGACGGGTTCGTTGAAGGCCGGATCGCGAAAGCATCGAAGGTGTCGTTGGCGGTCGCCGCGAAGACCACGAAACGGTCCAAGACGTTGGGTGCCACTCCGAAGCTCGCCGACGCGTTGGGTAACGGCGCGACGACAGCAGCGCACATCGATGTGGTCACGCATGCCGCCGACCAACTGCCCGTCGATCAGCGCGCTGAGTTGATGGGACGTGCCGATGATCTCGTCGCTGTTGCGTCTGCGGGCACGGTGGAGCAGTTCTCCAAGCGGGTGTCGTTGGAAGTGAAACGGTTGCAGGCCGATGACGGCATGGACCGGTTGGCCAGGCAACGCTCGAATGTGCGTCTGCCGACCTGGGTCGACGCCGACGGGATGTGGAACGTGCACGGCACGTTCGACCCCGTCAGCGGTGTGCGCCTCGGGGCCAAGCTCGCGGCGACGGTCGAGGCGATGTTCGCCGACACCGTGCCTGAGGGATGCCCCGAGGATCCGATCGAGAGGCAGAAGTTCCTCGCCGGGCACGCGTTGATGGCGTTGATCGACGCGACCGCCGGCACTGGACGTGCGGGACGACCCGAGTATGTGGTGGTCATCGACGCCGACGCCGACCCGCACGTGGATGGCGTGGGTCCCATCGCGCA
>JBGTEH010000243.1:0-5890 GCA_041747915.1 Ilumatobacteraceae bacterium | reverse complement strand
GAATCGTTCGTGGATGTCAGCGAGCCTCGCGCCAAACTCGACGCGATCGCTGTCGTCGACGAAGACGTCCCCGTGATCCGCTCCACGATTCATCACGTGGTGCCAGCCGTCTTCGATGTCGATGCGCAGTGGTCGTGCCATTGCGCCATCATGACGAAAGGGTGTGACAATGGTGGTGCGGCCCTGGCGAAACTGTTACGCCGGGGGTCTGACCCCTGGCGTAACGGTTACAGGAAGGGGTCGAGGGAGCGGGAGAGGCCGGGGGTGGTGGCGATCTTCTTGCACCCCAGGACGACGCCCGGCATGAAGCTGTCGCGGTCGTAGCTGTCCTGGCGGATCGTCAGGGTCTGGCCCTGCGCTCCGAGGATCACGTCCTGGTGTGCGACCATGCCGCGCATGCGCACCGAATGGACCCGGATTCCCTCCGGACCGTCGCCGCCACGCGCTCCCTCGTAGACCACGTCCGTCGTCGGGTCGGGAGCGAAGCTCGTTGCCCGGGCCGAAGCCATCCGCTCGGCGGTCATCACTGCTGTTCCGGACGGCGCGTCGATCTTGCGGTCGTGGTGCAGCTCGATGATCTCGGCGGTGTCGAAGAACGGCGCCGCCATCTCGGCGAATCGCATCATCAACACGGCAGAGATCGCAAAATTCGGCGCGATCAGGCAGTTCGGGCCGATGTCGCCACCGAAGGTCGATTCGAACAGCTCGAAGTCCGTTGCCGTGAAACCGGTCGTTCCGACGACGGCATGGATCCCGTGCATCCCCAGCCACGGCAACGTGTTGCGCGCAGCATCGGCGACGGTGAAGTCGACGACGACATCGCACGCCGAATCGGCGAACGCGTGAAGGTGTTCCGACACCGCAACGCCCTCGACGATCTCGCCGGAGCCGAACGGATCGACAGCTGCCGCGAAAACGAGTTCGGGGTCAGCGGCCACAGCAGCACAAACGGTTCGACCCATTCGTCCTGCTGCTCCGTTGACCCCGACTCTCATGAGTTCAGTCTGGCCGATTCGGTCACGTCGGACCCGATCGGTACGTTTGTCACGCCAGGGGTCTGACCCCTGGCGTAACACCGAGTCTCAGCGGTGGCGACGGCGTGCGCCGCCGTTGCGACCGCCACCGCCATCGGTGGCGGGGCGCTCCGACTTCGGGCCGAGGTCACCGAGTTCGTCGGCGAGTTGCGCATCGAAGCTGTCCTCGAAGCTGACCTCGACGACGTCGACGCCTCCCGACGCTGCGGGTGCGGAATCGCCGTCGTTCGAACGCTCTCGGCGCGGCGCACGCTCGCGACGCTCGCCGCGATCCGACGAACCGTTGCTCGAGTCACCAGATGATGCGCCCTCCTTGGCGGGAGGCGGATCGCCGGCCGGCGTCAGGCTGACCTTGCCCTTGTCGTCGATCTCCTCGACGCGGACCTCGATCTCCTGACCGAGTTCCAGCACGTCTTCGACCGAGTTGATGCGCTTGCCGCCACCCAGCTTGGAGATGTGCACGAGACCGTCGCGGCCGGGCAGGATGTTGACGAACGCACCGAACTTGGTGATGTTCACCACGCGGCCCATGTACACCGCTCCGAGCTCGGCCTTCGGTGGATCGACGATCGCGAGGATCGCGGCCTTGGCCTCTTCCATCCGCCATGCCTCGACGGCACCGATGGTGACGATACCGCGGGCACCGTCGTCGTCGACGCCGATGTCGGCTCCGGTCTCCTGCTGGATCGTGTTGATGACCTTGCCCTTCGGGCCGATCACTTCACCGACCTTGTCGAGCGGGATGTAGATCGTCGAGATCTTCGGAGCGGTCTCGGCGACCTCGTCACGCGACTGCGAGATGCAGGCGTTCATGACCTCGAGGATTTGGAGACGGGCAACGCGGGCCTGGGCCAGCGCGGCGGTCAGAACGTCGGCGGGAATGCCGTCGATCTTCGTGTCGAGCTGCAACGCCGTGATGGCGTCTTCGGTACCTGCGACCTTGAAGTCCATGTCACCGAAGGCATCCTCGGAGCCGAGGATGTCGGTCAGCGTGATGTACTTGCCGTCCTCGTAGATGAGGCCCATGGCGATGCCTGACACGTGACCCTGCGACGGGACACCGGCGTCCATCAGCGACAGGCTGGAGGCACACACCGACGCCATCGACGTCGAGCCGTTCGACGACATGACCTCGGAGACGAGGCGCAGTGTGTACGCGAAGTCTTCCTGGCTCGGGATGACCGGCAGGACTGCACGGGCGGCGAGCGCACCGTGGCCGATCTCGCGGCGCTTGGGCGAACCGACTCGGCCGGTCTCGCCGTTGGCCCATGGCGGCATGTTGTAGTGGTGCAGGTATCGCTTGGAGTCGTTGGGCGAGAGCGAGTCGATCATCTGGTTCATGCGGGGCATGGCCATCGTCAACACGCTCATCACCTGGGTCTCGCCACGCTGGAACAGCGCCGAGCCGTGAGCAGTCGGCAGCACGCCGACTTCGGCGGAGACCGGACGGAGATCGGCGACACCGCGGCCGTCCATGCGGACACCCTCGTTGACGACTCGGGCACGCATCAACTTCTTGTTGAGCGAGCGGACCGCTTCTTTGACCATGGAGTTCTGGCCGGCGAATTCGCCCGGCGCGTCCTTGGTGCCGCACAGTTCGTCGACGATCTCCGCGGTCACTGCGTCGGTCGCGGCGTTGCGCTCGGACTTGTCGGCGATCGTGATGACCGGGGCGAGCTTGTCGCTGCCCGCCTTCTCGACGGCGGTGAAGATCTCCGGGGTGTAGTCGAGGACCGGGGTCCATTTCATCGGGACGATCGGTCCATCGGTGGCGATCACCGAGGCGACGAGCTGGCGCTGCAGAGCGATCGACTCCTTGATCCACACCTTGCAGGCGTCGAGGCCATCGGCGAGGACTTCCTCGGTGACCTTCTTGGCGCCGTCGGCGTAGTAGTAGAACGCGTTCTCGGATCCGCCCGCCTCGACCATCATCACGGCGACGTCGCCGTTGTCGAGTTCACGGCCGGCCACGACGAGTTCGAAGGTGCCGGCAGCGGCCTCTTCGTAGGTCGGGTGGGCAATCCACTCACCGTCGACGCTGTAGGCCATGCGCACAGCGCCGATCGGGCCCTCGAACGGGATCCCGGAGATCATCAGGGCGGCCGAAGCGGCGTTGATCGAGAGCACGTCGTGCTGGTTGTGCTGATCGGCGCCGAGCACGGTCGTGACGACCTGGGTCTCGTTGCGGAAACCGTCGGGGAACGACGGGCGCAGCGGCCGATCGGTCAGGCGGCACGTCAAGATGGCGTCGTCGCTCGGGCGTCCTTCACGACGGAAGAACGAACCGGGGATCTTGCCGGCGGCGTACGCCCGCTCCTCGACGTCGACCGTCAATGGGAAGAAGTCCATACCGTCACGCACGCTCTTGGCGGCGTTGGCGGTGGTGAGGACCTTCGTGCCACCGATCGATGCCACGACGGCACCCATCGACTGGGGGGCAAACTTGCCCGTCTCGAAGGTCAGGGTCTTGTCGGTTCCGGACACGAGTCCGGACACGATGATTGGGTCAGCCACAAGGGCTCCTTTCGCGTGCACTGCCCCTCGGGAGTGCGCCTCTGGAGCGATCGGCCGGTTCCCAGTTGGTCAACCCGACATGTCTGGCACCCCAGAGTGGGTGCCGAGTTCGGATTCAGCAACCGGCAACCGAAACGGTTCGCTCATGTTGCGGTGCCGGACATTCCGGCTCCGAGGGGAGATCCTACCGTGGCGATCACCATTCGGGACGTGATGGCGTTGGGAGGCCCGACCGCGCCGAGTCCTGAAGGAATCCCTTGACATCATGTCCAGCATCCATCACGCTGAGAACCGTGAAGGATCTCCTTCAGGTCTCACCGATCACACCCGCCCGGCGCATCGTCGACGATGTCGACGCGATGCGCGCCCTGGCCCACCCGGACCGGCTGGCGATCCTGCTGTACCTGCTGTCGGCACCCACTCGAACCGCGACCGAGTGTGCCGGTCACGTCGGTGCCTCGCCATCGGCGTGCAGCTACCACCTTCGCGAACTCGAGCGGTTCAGCTACGTGGAACGAGCCGATGGCGACGAGACCGATGGTCGCGTCCGTCCGTGGAAGGCGGCAGCAGTCGGCTTCTCCGTGGGCAAAGACCGATCCGATGGATCGCCGGCCGCGCAGGCAGCCCGTCACGCGGTCGGGCCCGCCGAACTCGACGAGAACAGCCGGCTGATCGAGCGATTCGTCACCGCCGCCGATGATCTGGATCCGTCGTGGCAGTCGGCCAGCGATTTCCACACCTTCGAGTTGCTCGTGACGGCCGAGGAACTGAAGCGGTTGAACGACGACGTCGCGCGCTTGATGAGTTCCTACCGGGCTCCCGTGCGTGCGGGTCCACCCGACGGTGCTGCAGCGGTCCACGTCGTGTACCAGGCATTCCCCCGTCTGGACGCCTCGTGACGATCGGCCCCACCGCGTGACACTGTGGCGCCAACGCGACTTCCGGATCGCGGTGTCGGCGGGCTTCGTCAACGACACGGGCGACTGGGTTCTCGCGGTTGCGCTGCCGATCTTCGTCTTCGTCGAGACCCGATCGGGTTCGGCAACCGCATTGTTGTTCGTGTGTCAGCTCATCGTCAGCGCGGCGTTGGGGCCGATCGGCGGGGGCTTCGTCGACCGCTGGGACCTGCGGCGAACGTTGATCGCCACGAACCTCGCTCAGGCGGTGACGATCCTCCCATTGCTGGCCGTGACCGAGCAGCGAATCTGGCCCGCCTACATCGTGATGACAACCCAGGTCGCCCTCCAGCAACTGAACAACCCGGCCAATGTCGCCCTCATCCCACGCGTCGTGGAGTCCGAGCAGCTCACCGGAGCCAACGCTGCGCTCGCCGCATCATCGAGCCTGGCCCGCCTCATCGGCGCGCCCGTCGGGGGTCTTCTCGTGGCGTGGAACGGTCTCGGACCCGTCGTGGCGATCGACGCTGCAAGTTTCGTTCTGGTCGCACTGACCCTCGCATTCCTCCGATCCGACACATCGCCGTTGAACGACCCGGACGCTCTCGATCCACCTCGGCTTCGCGACGGCATCGACGCAGTTCGCCACCGACCTCCGCTCGCACGACTCCTCGCGATTCAAGGCATCACGCAGATCGCCCAGGGAGGGTTCGTCGTTCTCTTCGTCGCGTTCGTGGTCGAGACGCTCGACGATGACGGTCGGGGACTCGGGTTGATCCGCGGCACGATGGCAATCGGGGCGCTCGTCGGTGCCGCGATGATCGGGCGGGTCGGACGCCGGCTCGAGCCCACTGTGCTGTACAGCGCCGGGCTGCTCGGCATGGGGTTCGTTGCGCTGTGCTTCTGGAACGCTCCGGCGGTCTCCACCGCCTTGTGGGTCTACCTCGTGCTGTTCGCCTTGTCGGGAGTTCCCGGCGCCGCCGTCACGGTCGGGCTGATCACCACCGTCCAGACACTGAGCCCGGCGGATGCGATCGGCCGCATCGTCGGTCTGATGGGATCAGCCGACGCCATCGGGACAGCGATCGGCGCCATCGCCGCCGGTGCGCTCATCGACCAGGTCGGCCTGATGCCCCTCCTCGACGCCCAGGCAGCGATCTACATCATCACGGGAACCGCAGCCTGGATCCTCATCACCCCACGCCGAGCGAGTCGACCGCAGACTGAGTCCAGCCGGTGCCGAATTCCAAGTTCCTGAGGCGAGATCGGTTGTGGGGAGCGCAAGGCGCGCAGCGACGACGCTGACTCCGGTCAGCGAGGAGCCTGCGCAACGCAGCGATCACCGCAACCGGCTCGCCTCAGAGGCGGGATCGGCTGTGGGGTGCGCGAGGCGCGCAGCGACGACGCTGACTCCGGTCAGCGAGGAGCCTGCGCAACGCAGCGATC
>JBGTEH010000242.1:0-8717 GCA_041747915.1 Ilumatobacteraceae bacterium | reverse complement strand
GCGGCCCGCCAGGCTGTCACCAAACTGCGGGCCCGACCGGCACCCTCCGGAGCGATGCCGGTGGTCATCGAACACGGCACGGGTGGGGTGCTCTTCCACGAGGCGTGTGGCCACGGCCTCGAGGCCGACCACATCCACAAGGGTGCCAGCGTCTACGCGGGCAAGGTCGGCCAGCAGGTTGCCTCGCCGCTCGTGACGCTCGTCGACGACGGCACGATGCCCGGCGAGTGGGGCACCCTCGGCTTCGACGACGAGGGCCACATCACCCAGCGCAACGTGCTCATCGAGGACGGGATCCTCACCGATTACATGTGGGACTACCTGCGGGCACGCAAGGACGACCGGCCGCAGTCGGGCAACGGCCGTCGACAGAGCTATCAGCACCTCCCGATGGTCCGGATGACCAACACCTTCGTGCTCGACGGGCCCGACGATCCCGATGACATCATCGCTTCCACGCCCAACGGCGTGTATGTGGCCAAACTCGGCGGCGGCAGTGTCAACACGGCGTCGGGCGACTTCGTCTTCGGCATGACCGAGGCCTACCTGATCGAGAACGGCGAGATCACCGAGCCCCTGCGTGACGGCAACCTGATCGGCAACGGGCCCAAGGTGCTCGCCGACATCGACATGCTCGGCAACGACTTCGCCATGGGCAGCCCAGGCACGTGCGGAAAGGACGGCCAAGGCGTACCGGTCGGCGACGGACAGCCGACGCTGCGGGTCAAGTCGCTCACCGTCGGCGGCACTGCGTGAGCGATCTGCTGGTGGTGGCCGATCGCGTGGTCGCCCAGGCGGCGACCGGCGAGCAGGTCGAAGCATTCGTGTCGCGTGGCGGCGAGACCGAGGTGCGGGTGTATCAGGGCGATGTGGAGCATTTCGTGTCGGCGCAGAGCGAGGGCATCGGGATCAGGGTGATCCGCGACGGCCGGACCGGGTTCGCGTATGCGGGCACGCTCGACGACTCGGCCATCGCCGAGGTGCTGGCCGAAGCTCGCGACAACGTGCAGTTCGGAACCGTCGACGAATGGGCGGCGCTCGCCGAGCCCGATGGTGTGGCGATCACCGAACAGTCGCTGTGGAACGACGAACTCGCCGCATATCCGACCGACCGCAAGATCGATCTCGCCAAGGAACTCGAGAAGCTCGCGTCGGGAGCCGATCCCAGGGTGCGCGTCGACGACTCGAACTACGCCGACGCGCACGGCGAGTCGGCGGTGGCGTCGACGACGGGGATCCGGATGACGGGCCGGGAGAACGGCTGCTATGTGTCGGTCTCGACCCTCGCCGACGAGGGCGAGGGCGACGACGCCGAGACCCAGACCGGTTTCGGATTCTCCGTGGGCCGAACACCCGAGGAGTTCGATCTCGAGCGAGCCGCCCGTGAGGCCGTCGATCGAGCGACGCGTCTCCTCGGAGCCACGCAGCCATCGAGCCGCCGCCTCACCGTGGTACTCGATCCGTTCGTGACGGCTCAGTTCATCGGTGTGATCTCATCGACGCTCAACGGTGAGGCCGTGGTCAAGGGTCGTTCGCTGTTCCGTGATCGGCTCGGTGAGGCCGTGGCGGCGCCGATTCTGACGATGGTCGACGACCCGACGAATCCGTTGGCCTACACCGCAACCGACGTCGACGGCGAGGGCCTGGCGGCGCGCCGCAACGTCTTGATCCGCGACGGGGTGTTGCAACAGTTCGTGCACAATTCGTACTCGGCGCGTCGTGCCGGCACGGTCTCCACCGGCAACGCCACCCGGGGCGGGTTCGGCGGGACGCCGGGCGTCGGGTGCCTTGCACTGTCACTCGTGCCGGGTACTCGCAGCCAAGAGGAGTTGATCGCGGGCGTCGACGACGGATTGCTGGTTCAGCAGATGCAGGGACTGCACTCCGGCGTGAACCCGATCAGCGGCGACTTCTCGACGGGTGCGGCCGGCCTGCTCATCTCGAACGGGACCGTCGGAGCCCCGGTGCGCGAGATCACGATCGCCTCGACGCTGCAGCGCATGTTGCTCGACGTCGTCGAGATCGGTGGCGACATCGAGTGGTTGCCGATGCGTTCGGCGGGCATGAGCCTCGTCATTCGCGACGTGACGATGTCGGGGTCCTGAGGGACACTGCGATGGCTGTCGCATCGGCCGAAGCGATCGCTCGCCATCCGCACCTCGCCGCCGATCAGCGCGACGGTCTCGTGCGCGTCGACCTCCACACGCACACGATGTGGAGCGGTGACTCGACGACGACACCTGACGAGTTCGCATCGGCCGCTGAGGCGAGCGGAGTCGACGTGGTCTGCATCACCGATCACAACGCGATCGACGGCGCCCTCGAGCTCCATGACCGGCTCGGCTGTCGGGTGATCGTC
This sequence comes from Ilumatobacteraceae bacterium, assembly GCA_041747915.1. GTDB lineage: Bacteria > Actinomycetota > Acidimicrobiia > Acidimicrobiales > Ilumatobacteraceae > Sva-07. Next base: position 6,358 of record JBGTEH010000242.1, on the reverse strand, counting down.
GGTGAAGAACTCCGCACGGCCGCCGGCGAGATCATCGGGTTGTTCCTCACCGAACGGGTCCCGATGGGCGTCGGCCCCCTCGAGGCTGCCAGGGCGATACGCGATCAGGGCGGGGTGGTGTACATTCCACATCCGTTCGATCCCATGCGTCGCAATCTGAGCGAATCGGCGATGTACGAACTCGCCGAGGCCGACCTGATCGACGTCATCGAGGTGTTGAACGCCAAGACCTCGCTCGCGAGCCTGAACCAACGGGCAGCGGACTTCGCGACCGAGTTCGGCATCGTGGCCGGTGCTGGCAGTGACGGCCACGTTCCCGATGCGCTCGGCGCCGCGTACGTCGAGATGCCCGACTTCGACGGTCCGATGGAGTTTCTCGCCGCGCTCGCCCTCGGCGCCGTGGTCGGCCATCACTGGGACGAACCCCGCCCCTGGACCTCGCGCATCGTCCCCAGCGTTACGCCGGGGGTCTGACCCCTGGCGTAACACTCAGCGTTACGCCGGGGGTCTGACCCCTGGCGTAACACTGATCAGGGGACGAACAGGAGCGACGCGATGCCTTGCTGGGCCGCAGCGGCGACGGCGGGACCGTCGGATGGATCGACGGCGACGAATGTCACGTCACCGTCGACATCGACGATCGATGCGGTCTCGGCGAGTACGAGCCCGTCGGCGGTGACCTGCACGGTCAGGCCGACGGCCACGCCACGACTCAACGGATCCGACAATCCGACCACCACGGTGCCGTCGTCGGCGAGCGCGGCGGGGCCGGGTCGGTCGGACACGTCGAATTCGTTGAGCACCTCGCCGGTCGCGACCCGCTGGCGCGCCAGCGCGTCGGCGCCGACCGCGTCGAGTGCCCCGACCGGTACCAATGCGATCGGGAGGTCGACAGTTCGTGCCGAAATTCGGTCACCGGGCTCGAGGGGTGCCGCTGCCACCAACACCGGTCGGGTCTCGCGCAAGGCATGACGTGCTGCGTCGAGCGACGCCATCTGAGCGTGCACGACGAACGCGGTGGCGGCGACCAGTACAGAGACGACCGCCCAGTAGATCCAGGGTCGTGTGGCCACGACAAGTCGTGTTCGAGCCACCACGTGCATCGGTTGCTCCTCGGATCGGCGATGGACCGGAGGGAGTCGGTGCGCAGCAGGCTATCGAGCGGATCAGTCCGCTGAACCCGACGAATTCTTCTTCGAGGAGCTCTTCGTGGAGGATGCCGCCGGCGCCGTCGTCTTCGCGTCGGATTTCGTGGTGGCCGTTTCGGATTTCGTGGCGGCCGAGTCGGACTTGGTGTCGCTCGACGACGAACTCGCGCTGTCGCCCGACGATTCGCTCGAACCGCCTGCAGTCGTCGACGACTTCTTGCCGCGGTTGTCGGTCTTGAAGAAGCCCGTTCCCTTGAAGGTCACGCCGACCGGCGTGAACACCTTCTTGACGGGAAGCACCTTGCCGGAGTCGGGGTGGGCGATCTCGGTGAAGTTGTCGTCGTGGAAACCCTGCTGGACCTCGATGGTCTCGCCGGTCTCCACGAACTTGTAGACGTAGGTTGGCATCGAACGCAAAAGGATATCGTCCGACCCATGCAGGTCCGCAGCGCAGTCATTCCAGCGGCCGGTCTCGGAACACGTTTCCTCCCGGCGACCAAATCGGTCCCCAAGGAACTGTTCCCGATCGGCGACGAACCGGCGATCCAGGTCGTGATCGACGAGGCGCTCGGCGCGGGCATCGACCACATCGTCGTGGTGAGCAGCCGGTCGAAGCCGGCCATCGATGCCTACTTCGCCGCCGATCCGGCGCTGCTCGACTCACTCGAGGCCAAGGGCAAGACCGAGACCGCGCAGAGGTTGCGGGCGATCGGGCGCGATTGGCGGGTGAGCATCGTGTACCAGGACGATCCCAAAGGCCTCGGCCACGCCGTCGGCTGCGCTCGCGCCGCCGTGGGCGACGAACCGTTTGCTGTGATGCTTCCCGACGAGCTGATGACGAGTTCGGCGGTGCTCGCTCAGATGAACGGGGTGTGTGCGGCCACGGGCGGCAGCGTCGTCGCCGTTGTCAACGTGCCGCGTGAGCAGGTCGGTTCGTACGGGGTCATCGATCCCGCCGGAGAGCTGACCCACGACGGTGTCATTGCGGTTCGCGACCTGGTCGAGAAACCGTCGCCCGAGGACGCGCCGAGCAACTTCATCCTCACCGGCCGGTACGTGCTCACCGCCGACGCGTGGGACGAGATCGATCGTCTGAAGCCGGGGAGCGGTGGCGAACTGCAGCTGACGGATGCGCTGCGCGCGCAGGCGGCTCGGTCACCGTTCCACGCCGTGGTGGCCGACGAGAGCCGCCTCGACACCGGAACGCCGCTCGGGTTCCTCACCGCATCGATTCAGCTCGGCCTCCGCAATCCGGAACTCGGAGCACCCCTGCGCGAGTTCCTGCAGCACCTCCACCTCTGAAAACGGAGGTGCGAGCCACCGCGGCGGTGCGGTGCCGGAGCGCTCAGGTACGCCGGAACGCGGCGACCAGATCGTGCACCAGTCCGTACTCGTCGACATCGAATTCGAGAGGTGGAGTGTCGCTCACCGTTGCGTCGTCGGGCTGCGCTCTCGTCGTGTATCGGCGTGCCGCCACACGGCGATAGCGACGCGTGATCGGCACGACTCCGAGGGTTTCCACATCGACCATCGCTGTCGTGACGTCGGCATGCTCGCCGACGTCGAGTTGGAGTCGCCTGATCGGCAGCGTGTGCGTGAACGGCGTGCACTCGAGCTCGATGTCGGTGCAACCCGCGAGGTCGGGGCGGTGGGCTCCGTTCACCTCGCCCCATCGTCCCGTGCCGTCGGCTCCCAGCCACAAATCGGGCTCGTCGAGGTCGCGGAACAGCAGCATCTGTCGGATCTGCCAGGTGGCCGACAGCCGCAGTACGTACGAGACGGCCTCCCGGCCGACTTCGCCGGTTGCGGTCCACCCCTCGTTCTCCCAGCGCAGCGTGAGCGTCTCGACGTGTAGGTCGTCCCAAGTTTGCCATCGGGCGGTGTAGCCGTCGGCGGGAAACGCAGTCATCGGCTTCGTCACGTCCGACCACGCTACGACCCGATCGGCGTGCGTGGACGATGCGTGGCAGGCGGCGTGTCGGAAGCGTCGCGCTACGTTGACGTCGTGACGCCGTTGGAAGATGCTCAGGCCTTGGTCCTCGAGTCGTGCGTGGCGCTACCGACCGCGCGGGTGGCGAGATCGGGAGCCCTCGGAATGGTTCTCGCCGCGCCGATCGACGCCGGCGAAGTGGTGCCGCCGTTCGACAACAGTGCGGTCGACGGATACGCCGTGCGCTCGATCGATGTGGTCGAGGTGCCGGCGGACCTCGTGGTGGTCGACGAGATCGCGGCTGGGGCTGCGCCAGGCCGCGCCGTAGGTCGTGGCGAATCCATCCGCATCATGACCGGCGCACCGATGCCGGCGGGGGCCGACGCAGTCGTGATGGTCGAGGATTCCGAACGCATCGGCGACGATCGGGTGCGTTTGTCGCGCTCGGTGACGGCGGGATCCTCGATCCGACGCGCAGGCGACGACGTGCGCATCGGCGACCGACTGTTCGACACCGGTGCGATCATCACTCCGACCGTCGACGCCGTACTCGCGAGCGTCAATGTTCAGACCGTGGAGGTGTATCCGCGAGCGCGAGTTGCGGTGCTGTCGACGGGCGACGAACTGGTCGACGACGGGTCGCCGCTGGCGCTCGGCCAGATTCGCGAGAGCAACCGGACGATGCTGTCCGCGCTGGTCAGCGAAGCCGGGTGCGAGGTGGTGGACCTCGGCATCGTGCGCGACGACGAACCCGAGCTGGAACGCGTGCTGCGCGATGCGGCGACGCACTGCGATGCGATCGTGTCGAGCGGTGGCGTATCGATGGGCGACTACGACGTCGTCAAAGCCGTGCTCGGCCGCATCGCGCACATGCAGTGGATGCAGATCGCGATCAAGCCGGCCAAACCGTTCGCGTTCGGGCGGCTCGATGGAGTGCCGATCTTCGGTCTGCCCGGAAATCCGGTGAGTTCATTGGTGAGCTTCGAGCTGCTGGCGCGTCCGGCGCTGCGTCGAATGATGGGACACCGTCGCCTGACCCGCCAGAACTTGGTCGGGGTCGCCGACGTGGACCTCGACCGTCAGCCCGACGGCAAGGTGCATTTCGTTCGGGTCAACGGCGACTTCTCCGACGACGGCCGCTACCACGTGCGTCCGGTCGACGCGCAGGGCAGTCATCAACTGGCAGCCACCGCACTGGCCGACGCAATGGCGATCCTGCCCGACGGCCCCAGCCTCCCCGCCGGCGCCGATGTCGCGGTCCTGATGCTCCAGGGCTGATTCGTTCCCGCCGCCATCGTCGGCTCTGCGGACGACGCAGCTGCGACGATGAGCCCGCTGTGACGGTTCGGCGGCCACTGATGGGACCTGCAGTCAATAGGCTGGTCGAATGTCGCAGGAATTGATCGACCCGTTCGGTCGCCTGATCGAGGATCTGCGGATCTCGATCACGGATCGCTGCAACTTCCGCTGCACCTACTGCATGCCCGAGGAGGGGATGAAGTGGCTTCCGCGGGCCGACGTCATGCGGTTCGAGGAGATCGAACGCCTGGTGCGGATCTTCGTCGAGCGCTACGGCGTCCGCGGCGTGCGCCTCACGGGTGGCGAACCAACCGTGCGGGCCCATCTGCCGCTCCTGGTCGAGAAGCTGGCGGCGATCCAAGGACCCGATGGCCCGCTCGACCTCGCTATGACCACCAACGGCGCCACGCTGCGACTACTCGCCCAGAGGCTTCGAGACGCAGGCCTGCGCCGCGTCAACATCAGCCTCGACACGCTCGACCGCGACAAGTTCGAGCGGATGACCCGCCGCGACGAACTCGTCAGCGTGCTCGACGGCATCGACGCGGCGAAGCAGGCTGGCTTCGATCCGGTCAAGATCAACGCCGTGATCGAGCGCCACGTGAACGACGACGAGATCGTCGACCTCGCAACGTTCGGTCGGAGCGAGGGCGTCGAGGTCCGGTTCATCGAGTTCATGCCGCTCGACGCCGACGGCCACTGGGTCAACGACACGGTCGTCGGCCAGGACGAGATCGTTGCGGCCATCCACCACGTGTACCCCCTCGAACAACTGCCGGCGCGCGGGGCTGCACCGGCCGACCGGTTCCGGTACCTCGACGGTCGCGGCACCATCGGCGTGATCCCGACGGTCACCAAGCCGTTCTGCGGCGATTGCGACAGGGTTCGCCTCACCGCTGACGGAAATTTCCGCACCTGCCTGTTCGCCACCAAGGAGTTCGACCTCCTCAGCGCGATGCGCTCCGGCGAGTCCGACGATCACATCGCCGAGCGTATCGAAGCGGCCGTCGCCACCAAATGGGCCGGCCACCGCATCAATCAGGTGAACTTCGTTCGCCCCGGCAAGTCGATGAGCCAGATCGGCGGCTGAGCTGCGAATCAGCGCAGATTGGTGAAAGTGCGAAAGCGCTCGGCCACGTCTGTGTCGCCGAGGATCTCGACGCCACCAGCGTCGCGCTTCCACAGCCAGAGGAGAAGATCCTGAGCGCGTCCCCGAACGGCCGTGTCGCCCTTCGCGTGTTCGCGGGTGAAGGTGGCGCCGCTGGCGTCGAGGTTCGTCACGAACCACTCGCCACCAACTGCTGAACGGTCGTCGGCGCCCTCGGCCACATGGGTACCGGTGTCGGTGCAATGAAGATGCACCGTTGCGGTCAGTGGGCTGCTGTCGGCGCTCGCTCCGCGACCCGCGAACCAGGTCAGGTACTCGTCGATGCCGTCGGCGGCGACTGCGACGGGGATGTCGTATGGGATGTCGACGGCATTGGATGCGTCCCAGCGGTGGACCGCTGTCTCCTGCGTCATGCGCCGCTCGACCCAACGAGCGTCACGGTTGGCGCCCGTCCACGTCCACACCTCTTGGTGGGGTTGCGCGTCCGCGAGCGCCGAGAACAGTGATGTGTGGGCGGCCATCACCCAGTCGACGAGGAACGCGTCGGACGGGCGCGGAGTCTCGGTCCACGTCCGCAGTTCGTCGACCGACGTGACGCCCTCTGCGACGACGCGACCCCAGAAGTTCCACACGCCGCCCAGGTGCCACGCAAGGTCGCCGAGGTTCCAGTCGGGACACGATGGCACCGGGTGTTCGAACCCGTGGTCGGTCACGACTTCGACGAACCGCACCGCGTCTGTCCGCAGGTGGGCAATGGCGTCGTAGGGGAGCGGCCCCGAGGGGGTGACGGCGTCGGACATGGCGGTGACGGTAGCCCGGCCCCCGGTGCTCGCGCACGCCGGGCTATCGTGCGGGCCGCATGAGTGATCTGTC
>JBGTEH010000241.1:0-2110 GCA_041747915.1 Ilumatobacteraceae bacterium | reverse complement strand
CCATCGTCGACAACGCAGGCCCACTCGGTCACTGGCCACCTGCCCTCCCTGCACGGGCACAGCAACTCCTCGATGAAGTCACCCGCGTCAGCGTCGACACACCCGAAGAACGCACCCTCATCGAACTCGACCACGCCATCGGCGCCAACGATCCCGTCCATCACGTCCGACGCCTCGAACAAGAGCTCAAACCCATTCGCCGACATATCCGCCAGTTCGACACCCTGCCCACGGACGACCTCGGTCACCAGTTGGTCGCCCGGGCGCACGTCGAACGGCTACGCGAACGCGCGCGAGCCATCGAGGCCGACATCGCCAAAGCAGAAACCCAAGCGACCCTGCACGGATGGAACTTCCGCACCGACCCGGAGCTTGCCGCTGCGATCGAGCGTCGAACCACCCACCTTGCGCACGTTGCGCTCACGACGGGCGAACTTGCTGTGGCCGAACTAGCGGTGGCTCTCACAGATGTCAACCCCGGTGCAACAGCGAACGAACTCCTGGAAGCGATCCGGAACGAGGTTGCCGAAATCGAGCGGAGCGGGAATCCGCAAATGCAGCGAGACCGGACAAAGCGACTGCCGGTGGGGCTCGACGGCCAGGCGGCGGCGCACGCCGAGCTGTCAATGTAAACAACCGGCCGGCAATCGCTGTCCGCTCATCCTGCCGTTGTGGCAGATTCCCAACGGCAGGATTGATCGGCATCCAAAGGGGCGCATCTATTGGAGTCGCTCCAACAGTGCCACTCGCTGCCGCCAATCGTCGCCCCTGGCCATCATGAAGCGGTACCCGCCGAGTCTCTTGCCGACGAGACGCCAATCAAGCCCCGGGCTGGGTCGACGAGCTGCGATCGACTGCAAGATCAGCGAATGATGCGACCGTGGGTCGAGTCGATTGGATTTCCGGACTCGGTCGTCAGGACATCGGGACCGCCCTCAACGAGTCCTATCCGAGCGAGCCGTGAGTAGCACTCATCGGAGATGCCGTCAGCCCCGAGCGACTGCCATTCGCTGAGGTCCTCAGCGAATGCCGCATGGATCATGTCGACCGTCAGGCGCAGTGCCTCGCTATCGCAGTCGCCTTCGGTGTACGCGCGGAACGCTCGACCCACGAGGTCCGCTTTCAGATCCGAGGACGCTGCGTCGATCACGTATAGGAGCCGCTCGCCTATCACTCGGGCGTCCTGCTCGTCGGCGAGTTTGGCCCGCCAGTGCTCGCGCTGTTGGTCCGTCGCCGGACCAAATCCCTGGATCGCTGCGCGCAGCTTCCGCTCGAGAATCTGATCGCGCACACTGGCGATCCCGCGTCCGATCCCGAGGAGTGTCCTCACGAACGGCACATCATCGAGCGCCCCGCTCGTAAGGAGCGCATCGATGACACCCTCGGCACCATCGATCGCCGCGTCCTGAACCCCGTCGTCGGCGACTACCGCATCGATGATCTCGCGCGCCGCTCCCGACTCATCGTCGTTCCATCCGGTGGTCGGTTCGTCGCCGTGCTCACCCATCGGCGCAGGCTAGAACCCAACTGGTCGCTCGTTAAAGAGTCGCATGGTGCGCCGCTCGCCAGAGTCACTCGCATCACTCTTGGGTCGACGAATCCTCGGGGGCGAGTCCAACGGTGTCGCCCACGGCCGACCAGTCTCGAAGTGCTTCGGTAAGCGCAACTGCGAACACGCAGCTCGGAGTGATCCCTCCCAACTTCTCGACCGCTGCTGCCATCGCCGCCAGCGCCTCGGCAAGTTCTTGCGAACGGGGTCCGGGGTCGAAGGCCTTCGACTCGTTGACCTCGGCTTCGATCTGGGCGGTCCAGTCCGTCACTGCTTCTGTGAGGGCGTCGAGAACCGAGATCTCGTCGGCCCAACACGTCGCAAGTACGTCGTCGAATGCTCTGCGAAGGTCGTCCTCGATCGGGTCGGTCATGGCATCGCCGGTTCTGGGCTCGGGACCGCCTGGACGGAGGTGCGTCCGGCCCATTGGTCGAGTATCTCGCGGGTCGGGTTGTAGTCGGGCACGGCGGCAAGCGCGCGGGTTGCCCGCATCGACGGGTGAGCGTGTTGCTGCCATCCGCCGGGGACGTCGGGCCATCCCTCGAGCAGGTCGTTGAATGC
>JBGTEH010000240.1:0-1766 GCA_041747915.1 Ilumatobacteraceae bacterium | reverse complement strand
GGCGGTCGTCGCCGGCGTCGAGGCACCGGTGGTGGCGGGTGTGTTCGGCGTCGCGGTTGCGCCCTCACCGGTCGCCGAGTCGTCGCCCTGGCCGATCGCAGAGCGTCGCTCGCGCGACCGCTTGAGGAGATGCTCGGGAATCTCGGTCACTGCTCGAATGATAGATGGATCACGCCCAGATCCGGGAATCTGTCGCGTCGAACCTTGTCGCGCTCGACGGGAACTAACGCACAACCTCGCACGGTCCCCCCAACTGCCTGCCAGACTTCGTATCTCGCACACCGACGACTACAGTTCGTTGGCAATCGCCCGAGTCGTGCCGCACCTCGGGACCATCCACGACAGGGACACTTCGCACATGATCGGAATCGCCGTACTGGAATGGCCGCTGATGAATCAGGCGTTCCTCGTGTCGCTCTTCGGCACCCTGGTGCTGACGTTGGGGATCATCCCGTTCGGCAAGCGTCGCCCCGTCGGCCAACCGTTGCTGTGGGGTGAGGCCGTCATCGCCTCGGTCTACTTGTTCGGGGTGCTGTTCTTGGCCTTCGGTGTCGTGCCCCACCAGTTCATCGACCACGCCGACAAGGACCTCGGCTGGTCACGGGACAAGTTGCTCTACGGCCCCGGCGGGATCCTGAAGCCGGAGTCGGCCGGCGGCTGGAATCCGATCACGCTGCAGTACGAGGCGGTTCGCGACATCGGCGTCGTGATCCTGCACGTCATCTTCTTCGGGGTGTTCATCTTCCTCGCTGTGTGGTGGCAGAAGCGTGGCGATGTGAAGCCGAAGGAACTGCCGGTCTCGACGTACGGCCGTCCGCTCGTGAGGAAGGCGTGATCCATGGCTCGCACTGATGCGAACCCTCCGATGATGCCCTTCACCGACGCGTACACGTTGGTCGAGGTCGACGCGGACTATCTGTCCAAGGCTGTCAAGCCGAAGCAGTTCATCCACATCGACCAGTCCGAGTGCATTGCCTGCGAGGGTTGCGTCGACATCTGCCCGTGGAAGTGCATCCACATGGTCTCCGTCGACGCTGTCGTCGAGGCCGAGGGCACCGAGCAGCCGGGCACCGACCCGTCGGATGCGTTCATGTTCACCATCGACGACGACATCTGCACTCGCTGCGCGCTGTGTGTCGACCGCTGCCCGACCGGCGTCATCATTCTCGGCAAGGCCGGCACCGCCACCGCCGCAGGAAACTCCCACGTCCGCACCAACAATCATGGCTACGGCTATGGCATGAGGCTCTGAGAGACACGATCCCTATGGCCAAGATCATCGACGACAAACCTCGCCCCACGATCAAGGATCGCGTGACCTCCACGGTCGATGGCGTGCAGGGCAGCCAGGCGTGGAGCTCGATCTTCCGGCCCGGCTCGATCTTCCGCAAGGGCTACACCGACAGCCCCCGCAACCGCAGCTACGTGATCATGAACTCGGTGCTCTACCACCTCCACCCGGTCAAGGTGAAGCGCCACGCCGTGAAGGTGAGCTACACGCTGTGCCTCGGCGGACTGTCGTTCTTCCTGTTCATCCTGCTCACCGTCACGGGCATCTTCCTGATGTTCTTCTACCGCCCCGAGACCACTGCGGCGTGGAACGACATCCAGAACCTGCAGACCTCGGTCACCTTCGGCCTCTTGGTGCGCAACATGCATCGCTGGGGTGCCCACCTGATGGTCCTCACCGTGTTCCTCCACATGGCGCGCGTCTTCTACCACGGCGCCTACAAGCCGCCGCGTGAGTTCAACTGGGTGATCGGCGT
>JBGTEH010000239.1:0-6432 GCA_041747915.1 Ilumatobacteraceae bacterium | reverse complement strand
CGTTGATCGACGACACCGCCGGCACCAGCACGTCCGGTCGCCCGGAGTACGTGGTCGTGGTCGACGCTGACGCCGACCCGCGCGAAGAGGGTGTGGGTCCGGTCGCGGAGTGGCCGATTCCTGTCGAGATCCCCGCCCGAGTCCTCGCCGAACTCGTCGGCGACGCGGACGTTCACGCTGTGGTGGTCCGCAACGGTGTGATTCTGCACGCACCGGGAGAGTTGAACCTGGGCCGTTCGACCAGGTTGGCGAACCGGGCGCAGCGGCGGGCGCTACGCGGGCTGTACCGACATTGTGCGATCCCCGGCTGTGATGTCGCCTACGAGCGCTGCAAATTGCATCACATCATCTGGTGGCGCCATGGCGGCTTGACCGATCTCGAGAATCTGATCCCGGTCTGCTCGAAACACCACGGCCGCATCCACCACGACAACTGGAACATCACGCTCGGACCCAACCGCGAACTCACCCTGCGACTACCCGACGGGACCGTGCAATCCACCGGACCACCCACCCGACGGACCGCCGCATGAGCGGCGTTTGCGGGGTCGCCGATTCTCGGTTCGTCGCCGCTGCGTCCTGACAAACCCACGCCGGGGCCGCGGACTCGCAACGGCATACGCTCGGTGTGTGAGCTTTGCAGTCTCGCCGGATGCCTACGACCGGTTCATGGGGCGGTACTCCGTCCCGCTCGCCGTGCAGTTCGTCGACTTCGCCGGAGTCGGTCGCGCCGATCGCGTGCTCGACGTGGGATCCGGGCCGGGAGCGTTGACAGGCGAACTGGTACGGCGCGTCGGGGCCGCCCAGGTCGTGGCGGTGGACCCGGCAGTGGCGTTCGTGAAGGCGATCCGTCAGCGTCATGGCGGTGTCGAAGCGCATTGCGCGACCGCCGAGGAGCTCCCGGTCGGCGACGACAGCTTCGACGTCGTGCTGGCACAGCTTGTGGTGCACTTCATGACCGACCCCGTCGGCGGTCTCCGCGAGATGGCACGTGCGTCCACCCACGTCGTCGCGGCCTGCGTGTGGGACTACGACGAGGGCGGGAGCCCGCTGAGCCACTTCTGGAGCGTCGCGTGCGAACTCGACCCCGACGCACCGGGTGAGCAAACACGTGCCGGCACTCGTCGTGGGCACTTGACCACCCTGTTCAACGAGGCAGGCCTCGATGATGTCGAGGAGACATCGTTGCGCGTGGAGGTCACACACGACAGCTTCGACGACTGGTGGGAGCCGTTCGAACTCGGTGTCGGTCCGGCAGGCGCATACGTCGCCGTGTTGAGCGCAGACCACCGAGATCGGTTGAGGCAGCGCTTCCGCAACGTCATGTCGCCACCGTTCATCGTCACCGGGGTCGCCTGGGCGGCGCGTGGCCGGGTCAAGCCCTGACGCCGACAACCGAGCGAGCGGGCGACCGATCATGACGGGCGTTTCGCCCTGGCCTCGGCCGGGTACGTGGCACACACGTGTGCACGTATCGCACGATCACAGGAGGACGACATGGCTGACGTTTCGAATCGCGAAGCGGATTCGGACGAGCGGGCCGCGGTCGCCGTGTTCTCACCGGCGCTGCTGCTGTCGATCGAGCTGCATCTGACGAGCGAGGGTCTCGACGAAGTTCATCTCCACGCCGGAGGTCAGGGCTACTGGGTGTCGAAGATGATCGCCGCGCTGGGTGGCGAGCCGATCCCGTGTGCGCCTGTCGGTGGTGAGGCCGGCGATGCGTTGTGCTCGATCATCGCCGCCGACGGGCTCGACGCACGGCTCACGCGGATGAACAACTCCAACGCCGTGATCATCGAGGACCGACGCAACGGCAAACGCCACACACTTGTCGAGACGCCGTTCCCGGCGCTCGGCCGACACGAGGTCGACGAGTTGTACAGCACCATCGTGGGAGCAGCGCTCGCCGCAGGAGTATGCGTGCTCGCCGGAACCCAGCTCGCCGCAATGTTCGACCACGACACGTTCCGCCGCCTCGTCGTCGACCTGCGTCGCCATCGAGTGGTGGTCGTAGCCGACCTGTCGGGCGAGCCCCTCAACCACGCCCTCGCCGGCGGAGTCGACATCGTCAAGGTGAGCCACGACGAACTCGTGCGCGACGGTTGGGCGTCGAGCGGATCGCGCCGGAGCGTGATCGAGGGCATGTCGCGACTGCGCGACGCAGGCGCCTCGGCCGTCGTCGTGTCACGTCGGGAACGCAGCACGCTGGCCAGCACGGACGACGGGGTGTTCGAGGTTCGATCGCCGAACCTCGAGGTTCTCGACGGACGCGGGGGTGGCGACTCGATGACGGCGGCGTTGGCCACCGCAGCGTCTCGCGGCGTCCCCTTCGTCGACGGCCTTCGACTTGCGGCAGCGGCGGCCGCGCTCAACGTGTCGCGCCACGGTCTCGGCACCGGACGCCGAGATGCGATCGAGGACGTGGCAGGTCGCGTCGAGGTCGTCGCGATCGAGTCGACAGACCCTGTGTCGACGTCGACTCGCGCAGAGCTGTACCAGCGCGCACGCGATCTCGACATCCCAGGTCGATCGACGATGAACCGCAAGGAACTCCTCGCCGCTCTCGCCAGCACAACGGGGCCTTGACCCGCCCGAGGATGGGCGACCGTCAGAGCGGCGTGAACGAGCAGGCGCCCGGCAGCACGAGTCCCCCCTCGAGAGCCCGAGCGATCAGCCGCTGGTCTCGCTCCCAGGCGTCGAAGCCTGGCCGGTCGCGAAACTCCGACTCGATGACGTCGTTCACCTGAACGGCGGCACTCGGCCACCATCCCGTGCCGATGGTGCAGATCGCGGCCTCGTGGAACTCGAGATCGAACCGGTCCGCCATGGCGACCACCGACTCGATCGACCAGAACGTGTTGTGCGTTTCTCGATGGGTGAGGTCGGAGGTCGACCAGATGTCGGCGATGGCGAGCACTCCGCCGGGCCGCAACACCCGGGCCGCTTCGCCGAGGATCCCGCCGAGGTCGTCGAGCAACGAGACGACCCCGCTGATGATCACGCCCGCCACACCAGCGGTCATGACCGGCAGCGACTCGCCCAGAGCCTGTGTGGTCGCCAACCCTGGGAACAGGGATCTGGCCGTGCGGTTGCTCTCGGCGGAGGGTTCGAATGCCAGCACCGGATGACGCGTCGAGCGGTAGATCCAGTCGGCGACTCCACCCAATCCAGCCCCGACGTCGATCCACACGCCGCCGATCGGAGCATGGCGCAAAGCTCGGAGCATCGAGTCGAGCAACTGGGGAAATCCCGGCGCCGGTGACGCCGCCGCGCACCGCTCCGCCCCGCGCAGTCGCAAGTCGTTGATCACCTCGCCCCGCCACTGTGCAGGAGAGTCGAACACGGTGTTCGCGAGTCGGCCGACCACGTCGAGAGTTGCGATCTCGGGAATCTCCGCGTCGCTCACCGCCGGTCAGGTCCTGTCCGTTCATCAGCGAGCAGCCTGAGTGCGATCACGTCGGACCGTACCCAGCACGTTCGTCGTGACACTTCCGGCCGCAGTTTCTGATGTCGTCGTTTCGGACGCCGGCGCGACGGGTACGCGCCGTGGTGATGAGTGACCACGACGCAACTTCACCCGCCGAAACCGGCGAACCACTCGACGGCCAAGTCCGCGGCGTGCCGTCCGACAACACGACGCTGACGGGCATTCTCGCCACGTCCGCACAACAGGGGTTCGAGGGGCAGTTCATACCGCTGGAGGGCGCCGCCGTCGAGTGCGGTTCGTGCGGGGCACGGATCCCCGCCGCCGACCTCGAGATTTTCGCGACCCGCCGCTTGGAGGGAGCGTCGGACCCCGACGACATGATCGCCGTGTACGCGGTGCGCTGCTCGCGGTGCGGCCGAGGCGGCACACTGGTCCTCGGCTTCGGGCCCACCGCATCTGAGACCGACGCCGACATCTCTGTGGAGATCGGCCGCCAGCACGCCCGGGACCACGACGTCTCGACGTGACGCTGCCGATCGACGAGTCACCGGGAAAGATCTGTCAGCTTGGGTTTCGATCGGTCCGGAAAACATGCCATGATTCCGCCCATGGCCACGGTTCCGCCCCGCCTCTCTGTCGCTGCCTCCCCTGGCGGCTGGACGCTGACCGGTGAGATCGACGCCCACTCGGCACCGGCTCTCGAAGAAGCCACGAGTGAACTTCCCGAAGCCGTCGACCCCATCCGGGTCGATGTTTCCGAGGTGTCGTTCATCGACTCCAGCGGGCTACGGGTGTTGATCGCTCTGGCGACGAGGGCCAACGACGATGGCCGCTCGGTGGTCCTCGACAATCCGTCGGCGGCGGTCACACGCCTCGTGGAGATCACGGCGCTCGGCGACATGTTCGGCCTCGCCGGCAACCCGACCGACGCCTGAGCCCCGCTCGAGTCAGTCGGTCGTCCGCTCCCACACGCCCAACTCGAAGCTCGGATCGACGAGGGTGGTGACTCGCTGCAAGCCCGGATGCTGGTCGATTCGCACGGCCACCTGCTGTCCGGTCTGGGGGTAGTCGGTCCGCGCGGTGTAGTGAACGGCGACGAGATGTCCGCCCCGATCGAGCCAGCGATCCAGGCCCCTCAATGCGACATCGAGTCCGGCATCGCTGAGGTAGTAGGCCACTTCCGACCAGACGACGAGGTCTCCGGTTGCAGCTGGCCAGTAGTTCGGGAATTCGGCCTCGCAGATCGTCACGTTGGCACGATCGACACGGCGTCTGGCCAGTGCCACGACGTCGGGGACGAAGTCGAAGGCGATCACCTCGGCGGCCCGATCGGCGAGGCCTTCGGTGAGCATCCCGAGCGAACACCCAGGCTCGACACACCTGCGATAACGATCATTCGGCAACGCCGCAAGCGTGATCGCACGCTTGCGCCGTTCGTACCAGCTGGTCTGGAAGCTCCATGGGTCGTCGTCGGTCCGATACATCTCGTCGAAATAGCTGCGACGGTGAGTCAGAGGGTTGACCCGGTCGTGGGGGTCGTGCTTCACGGCGCACCACGCTCGTCGGCGAGTCGGGCCAGCACGGCCAGTTCGCGCTCAGCATGGTGCTGGCGAACGTAGAGCGCCAGGTCGTGGATCCGGTTGGCAACGCCTGAGGACTCGACTTCCGGTCGCGGACCGAACGCTCTCCCGAATCGATCGATCACATCGTGGACGCTGCGTTCGACCGTCCAGCGCAGCGAGCGAGCCCGCAGTTCAGCCGCTTCGACGTCGGTCGGATCCTGATCGATCTCGTCGCCCGCCTGAGCGAGCAGCGCGCGCAGTGTCCATGCTGCCGCCGTCATCGCCCCGAGGTGAGCCAATCGATGAGGGTCGCCGTCAATTCGACGGTTCGCTTCGTCGATCAGGCCGGTGGCGCCACCCGCCCAGATCGCGGCGGGGCCACATGCTCCGTGCCAGAAGCCCGGACGGGCCAGATACCAGCCCGGTTCGCCCACGACCCCCACGACCCGATGCTGGCGGAACTCGACGGAAGTGGTCGCGGTGTCGGCCAACGCGTGCGTCGCCCATGCCCGGCCAGCCGTCGAGATCGTGGCTGCTGGACGGACGCACACGTCGAGAAGCACCGATCTGTCACCGTCGTCGACCTGCGCGGACACGAGCGCACGGTCGACGATCCCCACGCCGGAACAGAACGGCTTGACACCCTCGAGAACTTTTGAACTCGTGTCGAATCGAAGCGGCGCTGGGCCACCCTCCGATGCCCAGACCCCGTAGATCATGTCGTCTGGCACGGGGAGATCCGCTTCGGCGAGGATGGCGAGGGCGTCGGTGTGGGCTTCATAGAGGCGCGCCACTGCGACGGGTCGATGGCGTGCGATCTCGGCCAAGTGAAGGTGGCGGGCGCCCGTCGATCCGACGCCAGGGCGTGGAAGTCCAGACGCCCGCTCCATCAGCGAACGAACGGCGCGGCTGGCGGACTCGATGGTCACGCCACCGACTCCGCCAGCATCGCAAGGTTGTCGGCGAAGCCGGCGGGGGCCCGGCCGATAGTACGGTGCGAGGTGGTCACACACGTCGTGGTGGTGGCCAGGGTTGGGCCCTGGCGACGTATTCGGCTCCACAGATCGTGGTCCTCCGCGGTCGCCAGGGGACTCCAGCCGCCGCACGCCAGATACGCATCACCGCGTACACCGAGATTTGCGCCGTGCACGTGTGGGTGCGTGCCGTCCAGTGCCACCGTGTACGAGTCGGCGAATCGCGTCGCCAGCGGCCGGCCCGCGGCCTCGCCGTCGATGCGAACCGTTCCCGCCACTCCCACCACTCCTGCCTCGGCGATGGTGAGCTGCGAAGTCAGCCAACTCGGTGGCACGATCGTGTCGGCATCGGTGCTTGCGATCCATATGTCGGACGGTGACGTGCCTGCCTGGAGCAGGGCCGCAGACACGCCGAGGCGCCGAGCCGCACCTGCGCATCGATGGCTGGCTTCGATCACGACGTCGCCGG
>JBGTEH010000238.1:0-10330 GCA_041747915.1 Ilumatobacteraceae bacterium | reverse complement strand
GGGCGTCGCCGCCGCCAGCTCGACACTGACCGTGCCGCCTGGCCCGTACACGCTCACGATCGCCTCTGCGCGGGCCGGCAAGCACGGGCCGGCGTCGACGTCGGTCGCGTACACGGTCTTGAAACGTCCGACTGCGATCTCCTACTCGGGCGACACGACCGCCCAATACTCGGATCCGGCTGTGACTCGTGCGGTGCTCACCGATGCCATCAGCGGCGCTCCGCTCGCCGGGAAGACGGCCGACTTCGCACTCGGAACGCAAAGTGGGTCGGCGACCACAGACGGGGCCGGTACCGCTCAGACGACGATCGTCATCAATCAACCAGCGGGCGCGACGACCGTGAGCGCAACCTTCACCGAGGATGCGCTCTACCTCGGTTCCACGACGTCGACCCCGTTTACGATCACGAAGGAGGACCTGACCTTCGTCTACACGGGCGACACACTGACGTCGAACAGCGTCACGCCGACCCTCAGATCGCAAGCGACACAGGCCTCTGACGGCTTCCCAGGTGACCTGTCGTTGGCGGAGGCGACGTTCTCACTCGCGCCGGCACTCACGACGACGCCGGTCGACTACACGACCGGAGTCGACGCGGCCGGTGCTTCCTCGACATCGGCGACCGGGTTGCCCGTCGATCTCTGGACCATCACCGTTGCGGTGCCGTCCACGAACCAGTACTGGCAGGGAGCGTCAGTGGCCCCTGCTGAGCTGGTGGTGTTCGATCCGAACGGCAAGCTCAACGGAGGCCCCCAGGGGCTCGACTCGGGCGGTCACCGAACACGTCTCAACGTCGTCGGCGACTACAAGGGTGACACGCCGCGAGGCAAGCTGACCGTGGATGGGTCGACACCGGCATTCTCCAGTCGTGACTACGCGTGGATCGTGGTCGTCGGCAACCAAGCGATCGCCGAGATCAACGGTGACCTCGCGGGCGCGCCAGGCACAGCGCGCGTGCGACTGCTCGACGCTGGTGAACCGGCGCGATCGGACAACTACCAGGTGTGGCTGCGAAATGCCTCCAACGTCGTCGTCTACGACAGCGGCGTCGTGTCAGTTGACCGCGGCAACCTGCAAGTGCGCGTCCAATGACGTGAGTACGACGTCGTGGCACCGTCGGGCGGCGCGCGCCTTGGTCGTCGCCGTGGTGGTGCTCCCTGCCTGTTCATCTGACGACGATTCGAGCGGCGCGACCGACGATGCGTCGTCACCATCGATTCCCGAGTCAGCCACCCAGGGAGCCGACACACCGATCCGAACCGGATCGAATGACTCCACGCCCGACGGCGACGACACGGCAGCGACGTCACTGCCCGATGAGCAGCAGGTGCAGAGCGACGACCCCGCCACTCCGCCGACTTCCTCTCAGGCGCTGGGTGTCGGGACCGAGCCGCCAGGACCGACCACGACAGCCACGCCGGCGTATGTCGCGCCTCCGACGACGTTGGCTGGTCGAGCTGCGGCGGACATCGTGGCCCCTCCGTTGTCGCTGACCGGGGTGCGGGTGTTCCCCGATCCGAGTTCGGGAGCGTTCGCCCTCGCCACCAACGTCACGAACGCCGGCAACGATTTCCTCAACGATCTGACGTTCACGGCAACGATCAGCGACGCGTCCGGAGCAGAACTCGATCAACTGCAGGTCGCAATCCCAGCGTTGGCAGCGGGGGAGACGACAACGATCCACGCCGACGGCGGGGCCCGCTACGACGAGGTTTGGTCCGCCGTGGACTTCTCCGACGTCGCTTGGTCCGCCTGACGCCAACGGTGGCGTGCCTGCACGCCGGCGCCGTTGGGTAGGCGGTAGCCATGTCAAGTGGTTTCCGCAGACGTGGCCGACGCATCTCAAGGGTCTGCGGGGGTCGCGCTGCTCCTCGCCGGATTCACAACTCGGTCGCGTTGCGTTGCCGACCCAGGAGGTTTGGGACTGCCTCGTCTTCGCCCACTCCGGGCTGTTCACGGCGTTGACCGAATGGTGGCCCTGACGATTCCCACCCATCGAGCACTATGCGTGCCCGACGGAACGCGCCTGCGAATCGAGACACCACGACGGGCGGGCATCCGATGCCTCTACCTCGATGCCGGGCTCGGCGTCCTCGGAGACGCAGTGCGCGTGGTCAACCTCACATCACTGACCCGCGAGCTCACACTCCACGCGGTCGCCGCAGCACCAATGGACCTCACCGTGCCAGCCGATGCCGCAATAATCACTCTGCTCGCCGAACAGCTCGCTTTTCAACCAGGCGCTCCGCTTCATCTGCCGATGCCCGACGGACCCAGTCGCCGGGACATCGCAGAAGCGATCATGTCGAATCCTGCAGACCCGGTGCGCGAGCAACTGCGCGCAGCCAACGCGAATCGTCGAACGATCGAGAGGCGGTTCAACACCGAGACGGCGATGAGTCTGGGTAAGTGGCGACGACGCTCCAGGATCCTCGCATCGATTGCGAGCCTCGCCGACGGCGAACGCGTGACCAATGTCGCAGTCACCGTGGGCTATTCCACGCCAAGCCCATTCGTCGCAGGATTCCGCGCCGAACCTGGCACATCACCGCGGGATA
Source organism: Ilumatobacteraceae bacterium (assembly GCA_041747915.1). Lineage (GTDB taxonomy): Bacteria > Actinomycetota > Acidimicrobiia > Acidimicrobiales > Ilumatobacteraceae > Sva-07. Next base: position 7,771 of record JBGTEH010000238.1, on the reverse strand, counting down.
CACGCGAACGTGATCAGCGCGCCCAACCGCCCCACACACTTGCGCGCCCATAATCACGGCGGCGGCCAAGGGGACCGCGCAACAGTCCGGCCCAAGTCGAGCACTGCATAATCCCGGCGGAGACGGACCGTCGCCAGACTCGAAGCGTCTCGCCCGCGCAGCGCGTTGTGGTACCGAGCACATCGACATCGAGAGCACCAACCTGGTGCCGAGGTCGGTGGGTCGGCGTCGATCAATCACTTCGAGACCGGCCTCGAAGCGCGACGGGCTCGGATTGACTTCTGATGTAGTTCAGATATCATTCCGACATGCGAGTGATCGAGCGGCCGTTCTCCGAGTTCCTGCGTCAGCCGAATGATGTCGTCGCGGAGCTCGCGGATCACGACGTGGTGCTGCGTCGCCGAAATGCGCCGTCGCTGAGACTGAGCGAAGCTGATCGAGATGACGAACGGTCCGAGGCATTCGAGGCGCTGGCTCGACTGCTGCGCAACATGATGGTGCACAGTCCAGGCGGCTTGGAGCAGACGGTTGCCGACGTGTTTCCGTGGGCGACGTTGCTCCCGAAGGGCGACCGACGTGCTTTCGTCGACGAGTTGACGACGACGTTGATGGCGGTTGCCGGTCTCGAGAACTACGCACCTGTTGGTCAACTGCTGCGCGAGTGGAAGGCAACAGCCGAGATCCATGCAGATCCGCGCCTAGCCCGGCGTCTCCGTCGCTCGATCGATGCCGATGGTGACGCGGTGTCGGCTCCGGAGTAGGTGAATGGCGAAGCGCAAGGAACGTGTGGCTCCACCACCGGCCAAGGGCGGCTGGGACTTCCGGTTCGCAACCAATGACGCTGTGAAGGGGTGGGCGCAGATCTGCTCGGCGGCTGCGTCCAACGCCCGCACCGCTTGGGAGCGAATCACGAGTGAGCCGCGGCACACCGACACGAGGCAGCATCGTCTCCGGGGCTCGCTGGGCGAACGTGCCGTCAACGGCGCCGAGTTGGAGCAGTGGCAATACGAGGTAACCGCCGGCGGCCGGATCTGGTACTGCATCGACGACGACGGCCGAACACTGTGGATGACAGACGCCAGCGTCGGCCATCCGAACGCAACGGAGTAGGCGGCCATTTCTCGATCCTGCCGGGCTCGGTGTCGAAGATCCGTCATGTTCTCGAACGCACGTCCGCCTGACGGCGGCCGCTGAGGCGCCCAGACGAGGTGTCGCTTGTCAGCAATTTGTCAGCAGAATGTCCGCAAACTGGGCGAAACTGGCGGGAATCAGACAACACCAGCCGACATGGAGTCGGTCTGAAAACGTAGCTTGACCAGGCTAAATGCAACGAGACGGTACTCGACGTGATGTCCAGATACCGGAGTTCAAGTCCCCCCTCCGACACGAAATGACAAGGGCATCTGCCCTGGTCGTTGAGGTTTTCACGAGCAAGCGAAGTTCACCGGGACCCGTTTGTCCGCGATTTGTCACTCGCCGAGCGTGGGCAACACCGAGCACCGTCGATTCCAGATCTGTTGGTCGCGGCCACGGCGGAGCTCGCTGAACTCACCGTGCCAGATCTCGACAACGACTTCGAACTGATTGCCGCGCTGACCAGTCAGCCGCAGGAGCGTTTGGAACTCCGCTGGCCAAGGCGGCTCACGGCTGCATGAACAACCTCGCAAGTTGCTCTGCGGCGTCGCCGACTCTCGGCCACCGACCGAGTTCAAACCTGTTGCGAGACGGCAGTCGCAACACAGGCCTTAACCGCTTCTAGTCCGAAGGCGAACCGGCTGGGCCCGCCGCCCTTTTCTTGCGCCAGGGAAGAACACCGTCGAGCTCGACCTCCAGCGAGAAGCTCAAGAACGTACGGACGAGCACGACGACAGCCAGCGTTGCCGCGCTTTCCAGCGTGGGGTCGATCGTGATCGTTTGCACGATGTCGGCGATGATCAGAATCTCCAGTCCGAGCAGGATGGATCGGCCGACACCGTGTCGAGCCCGTTCGTACGCTGCGGTCGGTTCCCCGCCGACAAACGTTCGCGCAGCGCCCGCCAACGCAACGACCGACCCGATCGCAAGGATTGCGACACCAACGATCTCGAATGCCTGAACGGCGTGTTCCATCCACTCTTCGAAGTCCATGTCGTTCCCTCAGTCGTCGATCCAATAGTCGTCGCGGACCGAGATCAGCTTCTCTTTCATCTTGAGGCGTCGTCGGACTTCGTCGTCCTGTCGATGACCTCTCAACACAATCGTTTCCTCGCTTCTCTAGGTACCGACAGCCAGCGCAGGGCACCCAGGCTCGGTATGAAGCAGCACTCGCCGCCTCGGTCTACCACGGCGGCCGGCAGCCCCGTCAAGCCAAGGCGGATGAGCGGCTGGGGACAGTGAACCCTCCGAGGCCGTCGACGGTCCGATCTCGATGGGGTGAACGAATGCCCCTCGTTCGAGCAGATGCTTCAACCGGCCCGGAGGTCGCGGCGCAGTGTTCGCGAACGACGTCCGACGCGGTCGTGGGACCTGTCACCATCGACGCCACTTGCCATCGACCGATGGCCGCCGGGTGCGCTCGGCGCGAAGGTGCGATTCTGGACCCGCGGATCAGCGGCCGATCACGCCGTCGGCGTTGCCGCCCTGAAGGTCGGTGAGGTCGAGCGGACGATCGCGTCCGGCTCCGGCTGACTTCCAGAACTCGAGGCGTGGACGGTCGTCGGTGAGCAGGGCTCCGTCGCCGGCATAGGCAGCCAGTTCCTCACGGCCTGCGGTGTACATCGCCCGGAGCTGGTCGACGTCGCCCAGGCCGGCTTGCGCGAGTGCGATGCCGGTGCCGGGCTTGGTGAGTCGGTCGACGTAGTCGCTCGCGTTGATTTCGAGCGGTTCGTTCGACCCGACGAGCATCGAGCCGCCCGCCCATGCGGTCACGTACGGGAACACTTCGAGGAAGCTCCGCACAATCATGGTGTGATCGCGAGCGCGCTGGCCCGGAACCCATTGCACCATCACGCCGCCGGGGGCGAGGGCCTCGCGGGTCAGCTCCCAGTACTCGGTCGACCAGAGTTTGCCGGCGCCGGCATGTTCGGGCTGGATGAGGTCGGCGGTGATCACGTCGTAGCGCCGCTCGGTGGTCAACAGGTAGTTGCGGCCGTCGTCGATGCGTATGTCGACGTTCGGTCGGGTAGTCACGTCGCCGTTGACGGCGGCGAGCCATTCGGCGCCCTCGACGACCTCCGGCGAGAGCTCGATGACATCGACGCGGAGCGCGGGATCCGCGCTGAGAGCACCGGCGGTCACACCTCCTCCGAGTCCGATCACCAATGCCCGTTGCGGTTCAGGGTGGACCGCAAGCGGAAGGGTGCCGATGAGGCGGTGGTAGCCGACCATCGCCGGCTGCGTGTTGGCCTGGTGCAGCCCGTCGAGGTACATGACGCGTGTGCCGTCGAATTCCTCGTGGATCGAGACGGTGGTCTGCGGACCTTCGTCCTGCCACAGCACTCGCTGGCCGGGGTAGCGATACGTCAGGGCGGCGGCGTAGGGATCCGGTACGGCCAGCAGTGTCGCCATGATGAACACGAGACCGCCGGCGATACCGAGCGCCGGACGGAGGCGCGATGCGTGTGGGAGCGCCCAGACCAGGGCCAGGCCGCTCGCCAACAACGCGGCGGCGAGGAGGATCAGGGTGGTGCGGCTACCCAGTACTGGGATGAGCAGGAAGCCGGCGCCGATCGATCCGGCGAGGCCGGCGCCGACGTTGACGGCGTAGAACGTGCCGACACGCCTGCCGGTCTCCCCGCCGTCGACGGTGCCCGCTGTCCATAGGCCGAGCCCGATCGGGAAGGCAACGCCGAGGAGGATCGCGGTGGGGCCGACGGTCAGCACTCCGGCCACGATCACGAAGCGGATGTCCTGGCCAACGACGTTTCCGAGTGCCTCGCCGTAGCGGCCGTTCACGGTGAAGGACTTGGACAGCATGGCCAGGGATGTCACGATCGTGACGCCGACGGCCAGCTCGAGTGCGGCGACATGAGCCAGCCGGGCCCCCCATCGGTGCATCACGAACGCTGCCACGTAGCCGCCGACGGCGATGCCGGTCAATACGACAGCCAGCATGATTGTGAACGCGTACGTGTCGCTCTCCACGTACAGCACCAGGACCCGGAACCAGACCACCTCGAGCGCGATCGACACAAAGCCCGACACCGCGAACACGCCGAGCAGCAGGCGGCGGTTGCGCTCGGACAGGCAGTCGGCGGGCGACCCCGACCGCTCGTTCGGTTGGGCGACCTCGAAGCGATTCGGGTCGCCTTCGTACCACCTCGAACACCCGATGGCGATCACACCGACGATCACGTTCACGGTCGCTGCGACCCGGAACGACGAGATCACGCCGAGACCACCAATCATCCAGAATCCCGCCATGAGGGTGCCCGTGATCGCGCCAGCAGTGTTGGTCGCATAGAGCACGCTGACGCGTTCGCCCACTCGCGAACCGCGCACCGCTGACGAACTGGCGGCGAGCGGCAGCGTCGCGCCGAGCAGGGTCGCCGGTACGAGCAGCACTACGAATGACAGTACGAAGCGAGCTGCGGTCAGTGTCGCGACCGAGTCCGGAGCGAACCCTGCTACAGCGACATAGACGCGCTCCACGACGCGAAGCGCAGCGGGGGTCACCAGCGCGAGGGCGCCGACCAGGATCTCTGCCACGCCGTACCAATGCAGCGGCCGGCTCGTCCGCGCCGTCAAACGGCCCGCAAGTACGCTGCCGAGTGCAAGGCCACCGAAGAAAGCTGCCAATACCGTCGACACGGCGTAGATCGTCACACCGAAAACCAGCGAGAGTTGGCGGAGCCACAGTTGCTGGTAGATGAGCCCGCAAGCACCGGACGCGAAGAACAACAGGCACAGGATGGGGAACAAGCTGGCGCCACTGCGCCGGATGGCCGTTCGTTCCGGCGCAACCGTCGTCGTAGCCATCGCCGCCGAACTTATCAGCAGGTCCCCAGCCGATCGTTCGGACACTTCAGTGACGAGGCTCGACCACGGGCCGGCAGCGTCGACCGCGGCAGAGTTGCGTGACGGCGCGATGCTCTTGGATCCCACATCGAGGGTGGGCTCGCGCCGCCGGATCGTCCCAGCGCGTCATCACATCCGACGAGCCGGCGTAGGTGACCGACTAGGCCCTTTCGTGGCGCGCGATGATCCCGTGCGCTCGACTTGGGGGTCCGACCCTCCGTCATCGATCGCAGCCGCACTTGAAACGCAGGCGTTTCGCTTCGAGAACGATCGCTACGGTGTCGGCATGATGATGACGGTGATGGCCCGTGTCCGGGCGACTACCAACCGAGCGCGACATGAGGCGTCGCGAACTCGGTCAGAACTTTCTCGTTGATCAACAGGTCATCGAACGGTTCATTCGTTCGCTCGACCTGCGCGCTGGCGAACTTGTAGTCGATCTCGGCGCCGGCACGGGTGCGCTGACGCGTCCGCTGCTCGACGCCGGCGTCGAGGTGTGGGCGGTGGAGCGCGATCCGGTCTGGTCGACACGCCTGCGCCGGAGCGTTGAGAGTTGGGGCGCGCATGGCAACTCACGCGTCATCGAAGTAGACCTCCGTCGACTGCGCCTGCCGCGGACGCCGTTTCGGGTTGTCGCGAACCCGCCGTTCGGGCTCACCACCGAGATCCTCACCAAACTCCTGCACGCACCGGACCGTGGGGCTGATCGCATCGACCTGATCGTTCAGCGTGAGGTTGCAGTGAAGCACAGCCGTCTTCCGCCGGCGTCGCTGCGCACGGCAGCGTGGGCACCGTGGTGGGAGTTTCACTTGGGCACGACCATCGACCGACGAGCGTTCCGGCCGCGACCAAGCGTCGACGCAGCCGTGCTCACGATCGTTCGCCGGGACCCCGCAGTCCTTCCGACGTGGCTGGCACCACAACTACGCGAGCTCCTGCGACCGGCATGGGCGAACTGATCTTGCCTGCGTCCGACGGCTCTCTTTGGTGCTCGGTATCGCCGCCCAAGAATCCGTCTTGGGTCCCTCGAGTGCCCGCACGTATCGGCCTCAGTGCGGTCCCACGTAATCACCGCCGACATCCCCGCGCCGGAGCAAGTTGCGGACTCGAAGTTTCTGGCCCGGGCCCGTTCATGGTGTTCGCCCGCAACGAGTCCGACGGCATCACGAACGGCGCTGCGGCTTCGCCCGCCCCCGGCGCTTCGGCGATCGGTGACAGCGGGTCCAAGGCTCGATCGTGCAGATCGCACGGGGGAGACCGTCAGCTCGGACTACCGAAGTGCGTCGGCGAAGTTTTGGTGGTTGTCGGACCACCATTGACGTCGGCGGTCGAACCGCTCTTGACCGCCCATGTTGTTCCACATCTCGATGAAGGCGACCTCGCCGGCTTCGACTCGTCGGCGGACGAACTCGCCACCACGGGCGATCGAATCGGACAGACAAGCGAGCACGTCGACTCGTCCCGACTCGTCGCAGCCGTATGCGTCGCACACGATGCGAAGACGCATGGGCTTGTCGTCCGACGCCCAACCCAGGCGCGATGCATTGGACTCGTCATCGATTGGCACGCACATCCGTGCGAACGCAGCGAGATCGAACTCTCGCCGTCCCGGAGCGGCAAAGTCGAAATCGAGGAGCGCGACGGCCCGCCCGTCTCGGAACACGACGTTCTCCAAGCAGACATCGTTGTGGCACATCACTGGACCACCGCCGGGCTCGGCAAGTTCGCTGCTCCACGACGCACCATCGAGAGCCAGGCCAATCGATGCGTCGTGAAGTCCTCGGATCAGCACCGCGACCGACGCCAACGCCTCGTCGGCCTGGGCCCACGAGGGGTACGGCGGAAGCGGAACATCGCCCGGCACGAAGCGCAGACGTTCGCGACCGCCCTGATCGATCGACACCGGTTCAGAAGCACCGAGGAATCCGCGTGCCCGGATGCGCGTCAGGAACGCGTGGATCGAGGCCGAGTGTTGATTCGAGGGACGCAAGACGTAGTCACCCGACCGGACCACAGCGCCGGCATTCGCGACACCACCCTGAAGGGTTTCCTCGCCGTCCACATGACCATCCTCTCATGGGCGGTGTGAGTCGACTGACAACGATTCCGACAATCACCCGCCACGACGCGGGCGGACCCGTGCGAGTTTCGCCCAAGCCGATTGCCCGCGAATCGCGGCATCGGGTCGTTCCGGGACACCTACCTGGATTCGTGGGGTCTTGTGCCGGTGATGTGCGAGCCGGATTCGAGCCACTGCGCAGCGTCGGCCGGCAGGCCGTCCGCGACCATGGTGTCGTAGCGGTCGAGTTGTGCCTGTGTCAGTACGTCACGCCACCGGCCGTTGGTTCCCTTGTGGAAGAACGCGTCAGCGCCGTTCTCGAACACCATGTTGATTCGTCCGCTGCTGCGAGCCTCCTCACGCATCTCCGCCAGTCCGCATCGCTCGACGGTCGCGGGCCACAGGGCCTCGGGGACGTCGATGTCGAGAAAAGCGGCGAGTCGTCGCATCTCGCCCTCGAGGCCGGCCTTGAGATCGTTGTAGTGCACGAAGTAGGCGAAGCCCTCGTGGCGTAGCGGCCACCACGACGCCAGGTGGGTGATCGGTGAGCAGTCGTTCGCCCACTGGTCGAACAGTTCGTCCATGTCGCCATCCCACGGAGGCAATGGCCGCAGGCCCTCTTCGGCCCCGCTCGCGTTCAAGAACTCGATGACTTCTGGTCGCATCGCCGCTCGGTGATTCGCCCACGACATCAGGGCGTCACGTCCGTCTCGGTAC
>JBGTEH010000237.1:0-10709 GCA_041747915.1 Ilumatobacteraceae bacterium | reverse complement strand
GTGGTGTCGCAGCGTCTGCTGCGCAAGACGTGCGAGAACTGCAAGGAGCAGTACACGCCCGGTGCCGAGGAGATGGCGGTCTTCCGCCAGCACTCCGGCGGCAGCGACAAGACCGTCTTCTACCACGGCAAGGGCTGCAGCTACTGCTCCGGCACCGGCTACCGCGAGCGCATCGGCGTGTACGAACTGCTGCGCATCACCCCCGAAGTGCGGCGTCTGATCGTCGGTTGGGCCACCACCGAGGAGCTCCGTCGTCTGGCAGTTGCTCAAGGAATGCGCACGATGCTCCGAGAAGCAATGCAGATGGTCGACGACGACGTCACGACCATCCCCGAAGTCGTCCGAACCCTGTTTGCCCACTGAGACCCCCGAGACACGGAGCCGAGATCATGCCCAAGTTCGCCTACGCCGCCATCGATGCCAACGGGTCCCCCATCGAAGGGGTGACCAAGGCCGACACGATCGGCGCCGCGCGCTCCGTGCTGGTCCAGCAGAACCTGTTCCCGACCAAGATCGAGGAACGCCGTGGGATGTTCGACTTCGAGCTGACCAAGGAGAAGGTCAAGAAGAAGCATCTGATGCACTTCACGCGTCAGCTCGCGGTGTTCGTCAAGGCCGGAATCCCGATCACCGATGCGCTCGTCACCATCGGCGACGAGACCGAGGATGTGGCTCTGCGGCGTGCACTCGGAAATCTGGTCGACGACCTCCGCAACGGCGGCTTGTTCTCGGCAGCCGCAGCCGGACACCCCGAGGTGTTCCCCGACTACTACGTGGGCATCCTGCAGTCGGCCGAACTCACCGGTCAACTCGACACGGCACTGGAGAGCCTGTCGGAATACCTCGAACGAGAGATCGAGACGCGCTCCAAGGTCGTGTCGGCGCTGTCGTATCCGATGGTCGTCATGGTGATGGCGATGATCACCGTGCTGATCTTGGCCGGCTATGTGCTCCCGCAGTTCAAGCCCCTGTTCGAGGAACTCGGAGCAGAGTTGCCGCTCGCGACCCGGTCGCTGCTGTTCGTTTCGCGATTCTTCACCGACCTCTGGTTCATCACTGCCGGAATCTTCGTGACGTTCACGGCGTTCCTGATGTTCCTGTTCAAGAACGACACAGGCAGGATCTGGAAGGACCGCTTGTCGCTCAAGATCCCGGTGATCAAGGGCATCGTCGACTACGCGATCCTCGAGCGCTTCTGCCGCATCTTGTCGGCGATGCTCGCCGCCGGCGTGCCGCTACCCGAAGGGCTCAAGACCAGCACGGATGCGACTAGCAACATCGTGTACAAGGAACGTCTCGAAATTGCTCGCTCTCAGATGCTCGAGGGCCAGGGCTTCTCCCAGCCGCTGATCGACACGGAACTCTTTCCGGGGGCTGCGAAGCAGATGTTCAAGGTCGGCGAAGAGACCGGCACGCTCGATCAGCAGCTGGCAGTAGCAGCCATCTACTTCGACCGTGAGCTCGAGAGCCGGATCAAGAAATTCACGACCATGTTCGAGCCGCTGATGATCATCTTCGTCGGGCTCATCGTGGGGTTCGTCGCAGTCGCTCTGGTGTCGGCGATGTACGGAGTGCTCGGTGGGCTCAAGGAGGGCAGCTGAGCGGCGATGCCGTCAGCGTGCAAGGACGATGTCGACGAAATGTTGACCGACGAAGATCGCCACGATCGTGCCGAGGGCCAGGAACGGTCCGAACGGCACCGCCGTACGCCGCCCCGCGCGGTTGCCGGCCATCATCGCCACGCCCACGATTGCCCCGGCGATGAAACCGAAGAACAATCCGGGCAGCACGATGCCCGGATTGATCCAGCCGAGGAACATGCCCAGCAGCGGCGCGAGGCGCACGTCGCCGTCGCCCATCCCGCCCCGACTCAGTACGTAGATCAACCACATGGCAGCGAGAGCGATGACCGCGCCGAGCGCCGCCATCCAGATTCGCTCGGGTTCGTCGAGCACGATCGCTGCGATCGCGAGTGCGATCGATCCGAGGAGCATGCCGGTGTGGGTGATCTCACGAGGCAGCCGCTGCGATCGCAGGTCGATCCAGGTCTGCGCCACCAACGTCGCACTCAAGATGCAGTAGGCGGGGATTGCCGCACGCATGTCGTCGAAGCGGATCGCCATCAGGACGAACAGCGTTGCCGTTGTCAGCTCGATCACGATCGGCTCGATGCCGATCTTCACCCCGCACTGCCGGCATCGGCCACGCAGTGCGGCCCAGCTGAGCACGGGCACCAAGTCGAGCGGACCCAGGCGGAGCCCGCACGAACCGCAGCTGCTCGGTGGTGCCACCACCGAACCGCCCTGCGGCACCCGATCCACCACCACCGTCAGGAACGAGCCGACCACGAGGCCGGCCACGACTGTCACCACGATCATCAACGAAAAGCTCATCAAACGTGGCCCTCCGTGGCCCGAGCGGGAGGTTAGTCAACCATGTCCACTCCAGATCCGATGCTCGAAGCGCTGCTTCGGGCGACCGTCGATTCGGGCGCATCCGACCTCCACCTCACGGTGGGTCGGCCCGCCACGGCGCGCCGCGACGGCGTGCTCGTGTCGTTCGAGAACGTCCCGGTGCTCACCGCCGACGAGATCGACCGCATGGTGTACTCGCTGCTCGACGAGCGCAAGATCGACGAACTCTTGCGCGACCGTCAGGTCGACTTCTCCTTCGGCGTCAACAGCCTCGGCCGGTTCCGAGCCAACGCGTTCCGCCAGCGCGGCAATCTCGCGCTCGCGCTTCGCGTCGTACCGTTCCGGGTGCGCACGCTCGAGGAGCTCGGCGCTCCGGCGGCATGCACCACGCTGTTGAACAAGCCGTACGGCATCGTGCTCGTCGTGGGTCCGACCGGCTCGGGCAAGTCGACCACGTTGGCCGGCATGATCGACCGGATCAACGACACCAAGCCGGTACACATCCTCACCATCGAGGATCCAGTGGAGTACCTGCACCATCACAAGATGGCGATGGTCAACCAGCGCGAAGTCGGCACCGACGTCGAGACGTTCACCGACGGCCTGCGCAGCGCACTGCGTGAAGACCCCGACGTGGTACTCCTCGGCGAAATGCGCGACCTCGACTCGATCCAGATCGCGTTGTCGCTCGCCGAGACCGGCCACCTGGTGTTCGCCACGCTGCACACCAACGATGCCGCCCAGGCCCTCGACCGAATCATCGACGTGTTCCCCGGCGAACGCCGCGATCAGATCCAGATCATGCTCGCGGGCGCGCTGCAGGGCGTCATCTCGCAGCGGCTCCTGCCGGGAATCGGCGGCGGACGCGTCGCCGCCTACGAGGTGATGATCGCCAACGAAGCGATCCGCAACCTCGTACGTGAGGGCAAGTCGCGTCAGATGCGCAACATGATCTCCACCGGCGCGGCCGACGGGATGCAGACCGTCGAGATGGACCTCGCTCGCCTCGTGGCAGCGGGTCTGATCTCGATCGAGACGGCGATGGCATCGAGTGCATACCCGAAGGAAGTCCAGGCACAGCTGGCAACGGCCCGGGCACAGATGCACGCTCACGCCACCGTGTCGACCGGTCAAGCCGCCTCGTCGGGCTCGGGCACCTACGGCGACGAGCAACTGGCGCCCCCCGTGCCCTCGAACAACGGCGGCTGATGAGCCGTGGTCGCCCAGAAGCTGCCCTACAAGAACATCGCCGGTGTCACCCCGTGCCCGGGGGGTTGGCTGGTGCTACCGGCGCGTCTCTCGGGCATCACGGTGGCTGCGGAGGAGGTGTTCGTACTGCCGAAGTTGGTCGAGGTGCTGGACTTCCGTCCCACGTTCGACGCCGCGGCGATCAACGCGCCGATGGGCCTGTTCGACGCCCCGTCGGGTCAATTCCGCCCCTGTGATCGTGAAGCGCGTGAGTTCGTTGGTTGGCCGCGAGTTGTTGCGATCAGCGGCACGCCGAGCCGGGCGGCCATCGACGCATCGAACGGCGATGCTCGCGAGATGGAATCATGGATGACCAAGCACGACGTCCGTCGGCTGCGGTGGGTCCGCGAGGCGGCGGCCGAGATGCAGCCGTACCACTCGCGCAGTTTCTTCTCCGCCCATCCCGACGTGTCGTTCACTGCGATGAACGGCGATGTGCCGCTCTCGACGTCGCCGTACCACGAAGACGGTCGACTGGAGCGTCTCGAGTTGATCCGCGAGCGGCTCCCCGGCGTCGACGAGGTGGTCACGCGAACGCCTCCCGTTGGAGCGGCCGGTGTTCACCTGTTGGCGGCGGCGGCGATGCTGTTCACTGCTCGGCGCGCGTCAGGCCGGGCGGTCAGCCGGATGCCGATGGACCCCACGTGGGACGAGTCCGGCATGCGCATGGAGATTGTCCGCTGACATCGGCACGGGGCCGGTGCGCTTGCGTGCTCCGAAGAACCGGACTCTGAAGCCCTCGTGAGACTCCGTCAACGCTGGCGACGCGCCGGTGACGCGCCGTTGGGCACGACGTCGTGTCGAGCTTCAGCCGTTGAGTGAGAGGTCGGCGATCGGGCCGCCGAGCGATCGGGCAGGGCGGCGATAGTCGGCGACGGTCGGGGGCTCGAGCGTCAAGGGTGCGAATGCAATGACCTCGGCGGCGTCGCACGGCTGGTTGTCGAGCTCGTTTGTCTCCGCGGGCGATGGCACGACGGTGAGCCCTGCCCTCGGCATGCTCTCGAACATCGTGGCGATCGCTTCGGCGAGTGCCTTCTGGCGGTGCAGGCATTCGTCGAGGCCCTTGCGGAGCTGGGCGACAGAGTGTTCGAGTGCGTCGATCCGGGCGCTCACGTCGGGCGCCGAGCCGGCAGGGGCGCGTCCTGTGAACGACGAGATGCGATCGTTGCGCTCGCGCTCGATGAGATCGGTGAGGCGCCGCTCTGACCGATCGGTCGTCGCCGTGGCCTCGGAGCGGGCGAGTTCCACCTGCTCCTGAGCGATCTGAGCGTACGTCGCGAGCGAGGTGAACTGGCTGGTGATCTGCGATTCCACCTGCTGCACGCGGTACTGCAGCTCGCGGACCTCCACGGCCGCCTCGGCAGCAGCTTCGTCGCCGAAGAAGTCGTCGATGGTGCTCGGTTCGAGGGTGTCGGTGTCGTCGTCGCGTTGTTTGCCGAACATGATCAGTTCGTACCTCTGATTCGTCAGTGCGCCAGCGGATCGGGCGCCCGATGATTCATCGGCGCGATCTGTCTGGTTCTTGAACCGTCGCTGACGAGTTGTTGATCTTTCGCGATTTTGCGACTTTGTACTCAAGGTCGTGAGCCGTCCGCCGAAGAAACAACTGCGCAACGGGAGCTGGTTCTCACGGAGCGCTTCGTGAGACACATCTCCTTCGGGAGCACCCCAATCAAAGAGCGGAAGGAACTACTCAAATGACCAACAAGAAGGACAAGGGATTCACCCTCGTCGAACTCCTCATCGTCATCGTCATCCTCGGCATCCTGGCCACCGTCACCGTGTTCGCCGTCCGCGGCATCACGGAGCGCAGCCAGGAGAACGCCTGTGATGTCGAGAAGCGGGCACTGGAGACTGCCGTCGAGGCGTTCTACGTCGACTCGCCCACCCAGACGTTCCCGGCAACGCTCGGGGCCCTCGTGCCGACGTTCATCAAGACCGACCCGAACCCGGCGCCCCCTGCCGTTCAGGTGTGGACCTACGACAACGTCAACGGCACGGTAACCCCGGCAGCTGGCGGCAAGTGCGTCTGATTCGTCGCTGACGATTCACCGAACCTGATCGAAGACCCCGCCTGCGGGCGGGGTCTTCGTCGTTTTCGACCCTCGATGCAGCGCCGACCTTGTCCGCTTCTTGACTCGTGCACGACGAGCGGATGCCGATGGATACGTGCCCTCCACGGAAAGCGAACCTGTAATGCCTGTTCACACGTCGAACCGAGCGGACTCTCCCGGCAGAGGCTTCAGCCTGGTCGAGTTGCTGGTGGTCGTAGCGATGCTCGGCATCCTCGCCGCGATCACGGTGTTCACGGTCCGCGGCACCTCGGCGTCGGGCGAGGAGCGGGCGTGCGCCGCCGACGAGCAGACCGTCGAGAAGGCTGCCGACTACTACCTCGCGCAGAACCAGCTGAACGTGATCCCCGCCTCCGGAGCGGGCCCCGATCGGTTCGAGCAGACGCTGGTCGACGCGCAGCTCCTGAGGTCGACCTCCACCTACTTCGACCTCGCCGAAGATGGCACCGTCACCCCGACCGGCGATCCTTGCCCGTAGCGTCGCACACCGTTACATCTGGGGTCAGACCCCCGGCGTAACGGGCCCGACTCCCGTCGGTTCACGACAGGAGTTCGCGACGGAGGGCGAGGAGTTTGGGGGCGGGCTCGCCGTCGGACCAGGCGTCGGCGACGAGGATTCGCTCATAGCTCTCCCACTCGTTGCGCACCCCGGCGAGATCTCCCGCATGGGCGTGGGCTCGCATACGCAGCCCGATCAGTTCCTCGTGGCCACCCAGCACCTGTAAACCCCGGCCCGTCGCCCAGAACACTCCGTCGGTGTCGCCGAGCGAGAGCGCGTGGCCGGCAAACTCGGCCGCTGCGGTGATCGCCAGCAGTACGAGGTTCGACGTGATCCCCTCGGCATCCGGCCACAGGTAGCTCGTACCGGCGAACGGCATGTCCCGGATCATCGTCACCGCTGGTCGCAGCGTCTCGATCGCCTGTGCCGGCGTCTGCACCCTGGCGTGGGCAAGCCGGCGCTCCACGAGATCCGCATCGGTCACCACGTCGCCGTGCAGCGGGAGTTGCTCGGTGAGGGTGCGGGCGATCCATTCCTCGCCCACGGGTGGACCGACCAAACGGGCGAGGCCTCGCCGTGCCTCCGACACCACGTTGGCGAACGTGGCGTCTCGCACGTCGAGTTCCCACAGCGCCGTACGCGCGCCCGTACGTGTCGCCCGCTCACGATGCGTCGCCAGCCACGCAATCAGCTCGACGGTCTTCGACCGTTCGAAGGCGGCGCGAGTGCCGTCGGCGGCAGCGATCTCGACGCCACCGAGCAGGCCGACGACGATGCGGTGGCGCATGGCAACGAAGGCTTCCACCTGCTCGGTCGAGCTCTCAGGATCGCTCCCCCGGACGGCGCCGATGGCATCGTCGCCCCACTGGACGGCGTCGAGTTCGATCGACTGCAACGCACCCGACGCATCGGCAAACAACCCTGCAACCGCGGCCAGATCATCCGACGACACACCCACCGGCGTCAGCTCGATCGACGAGCCGAATCCTGCGAAGGTCCACGTGTCCGGCGACGAGACCAGTCGCGTCGGGGCGTCGGCGAGTTCGTCCGGAGCGCTGGGCACAACGAAGCAGATGCCTGTTGCGGAGCCCAGATCGGTATCCACGAGAAGGTGGCCGTGGGCTACGAGCACAACCGCCGGCTCCCACATCTCGCCTCCGGTCTGAAGCGAACGCAATTCGAACGAGGTGCGCCCGTCGTCCGCTCTCGCCCCGACGATCGACCGAGCGAGTTCGAGGGCGGCGCCGGTCGAATCCGCCACGTGAGCATTGCGGTGGTCGAGCAGTGCGCTGGCCTCGAGCCCGACGACCACGAGGTGGGCGACCTCGGCGTACATCGACGATGCGAGCCCCGCTGCGAGCGCGGTGATCACCTCGTCGGCCTGGTCGGGTCTCGCCTCGACCGCCAGCGTGGCGCACGCCTCGACGTCGATCATCACGTCGGCACCCGCGGGCGTGACCCCGAGTTGCACGAGCGCCACACATGGCATCCCCACCTGGCGAGCATCCTCGCTCAGCAACTCGATCGGCACGTCGGCAGGTAACCACCACTCGTGACCGCTGCCCGTCCACGGTGCCGGCAGGTCGGCGGAGGCCGACAGCCGCACGCCGACAGCACCGTCGGGTGTCACTTCGATCCATCCGATCCGCGACCCGGTACCGACGAGCGACCATGCCGCTGCACGACACGCGACGTCGACCCGCAGTGCCCGTTCGCCGGCATCGACCGATCGCAACCGCCGCTCGGTCGCCACCGCCTCCGGTCGCGGATCGGGCACCCGATGGCGTGGCATCGCGGAGCGAAGGCGTCGCCGTCGGCGCACTCCGACCAGCGCGAGGATGCCGGCGCCCAGCAGCGCCGCATGTTCCATCCGCAGCGGCGAGGGCGCACCCGGAGCGTCCGTTGGTCGGTCTTCGATACCGACGGCGTCACCGTCGCTGCTCGCCGCCGCGACCGTGCTGGTCGTGGTCGCCGCAACGACCGGATCAGGGACGCCAGGGACGATGGCCGGCGTGCGGGACACCGGAACGCTGGTATCCCGCGCGGCGGTCGTCGTCGTTGGCCTCGTCGATGGAGTGGTGTGCGGCTGGGTCGTCACCGGAACGCCGGCGTCATCGACGGCGATCCGCGCCGATGGCGTGGCCACGTCGACATCTGGCGTGGCCGCCGCCACGACCGAGCCACTGTCGTCGGAAAGGTCCAGTTCCCAACCGGGCAGGATCAGGTCCGGGTCGTCGAAGGTACGGCCGCTCCCCATGTCACGGTCGGCGTTGGCGTCCCAGATCTCCGTCCACTCGGTCGGATCCCCGAGCTGTTCGTCGGCGATGTCCCACAACGTGTCGCCTCGCTGCACCGTGTAGTCGTCATCGCCGCGGGATTCAGGTGCGGTGTCGGTTGGTGTCCGGACGAGGTGGGATGGGATTCGCAACTCCCACCCGACCTCGACGTAGGCAGGGTTCGTGAATCGTCGACCATGGGCCATCGACGTTCCGATGTTGGCCTCCACGATTGACTCGGCGATCCCGAAGACGGCGGCATCGTTGGTACCCGCCAACTGCTGTGCGATCGAGTACACCGACTCACCGGGACGCACGACATGGGTGGTCATCGGTGTCGCCTCGTCGACGCGTTCGTCGACTGCCGAAGACTCGTGCTCCACTTCTTGCTCGATGCCGACGGCGGACGCGTGGCCACCCACTGGTGACGCGCGGGCGGACAATGCCGTGGCGATCGACGGAGTTGCAGTCGTCATTGGGATCAACATCACGAGGCCGACGGCGATGAACCGGGCGAGGTGTTGCACCGCCGAAAGTCCCCGCACCGACGGCATCGGAAGGCCTCGGTGGCGGGCCATGTGCGCCACCTCCACCACGGTCGTGATCACGATCACACCCAGCGCAACCCATGCCGCGCAGAGGGCGAGACGGACCAGACCGTCGATCACGGTGTCGTCGGCGAGCGGGCGGGTCAGCGTTTCGCCCGCATCGCCGCCGATGTTTCTGATGCCCGACAGCGGATTGGCCGAACCGAATCGCGCCGAGGACACTGCGATGAGTCCGACAGGAACCACGACGACGAGGGCGACGAGAGCGGCGAACGACGCCAGCACCCGACCGATGTCGACGCGGTCTCGTCTCATCTGTGCTCCTCCCGGTCGCTCGACCCGCCCGCTCCACCAGTGGGCGGCGCCGGTCCCTTCGGGGAACGCCAGCTCACGGTGCCCTCTCCGCCCGTACGGTGGCTGCGCCAGTGACCGTCACCGAGCCGTCGGTGATCTCGACCGTGACGGCCACCCGATCACCGTCGACATCGATGGCGGTCACGGTCCCGTCGACCTTGTAGCTCGCGAACAACGACGCTGCCGTCGCGGATGCGGCCTGTCGGGCAGCAGCCTCGTCGATCGCCGCGACGTCGGTACCAACGCGCAGATCGGCGATCGATGCCGACTGAGCCCCCGACCGGGCGGCCTGGAACGCAATGGACTGCGCGGCCGACCGATTGGACACGCCCCGGTCCACGTCGCGGGCCAGCCACACCATCCCGAGGAAGGTGAACGCGAAGATCAGCACGATGCCGGCGACCATCCCCGACCCTGCGTCGCCGTCGAGCCTCGGCATCCTCGTTGGTGTGCTCACGGGGCGGTCTCGGTGGCTCGGAGTGGGTCGATCGCTGCGAAGGCCGTTGCGGTGGTGGGGCCAGACCCAGGTGAATCGATGAGTTCGAGGCCCGCCGTCGAGACCGTGCATGACACGGTCACCGCGACCTGACCGCCCGGAGCGAACCGCGATGTGTCCACCACCACGTGGGGCGATTCGCACGACGCTGTGTCGACGAGCATGGCGGCACCGATCTGTTCCGCGGCAGCGACAGCGGCCGCCGGGCTTCGCTCCTGTGCTGCGGCCTGCGCGGCCGACTCGGCCGCACTCTGCACCGTCGCTCGGCTGTCGACCCCACGTCCGAGGAACACGATCACCACGGCCAGGCCGATCGCCGCAGGCGCCAGCAACGCGAGACCGAGCGCGTCGGCCGATCCCCGGTCGCAGCCGGTCACGGTGTGAGCTCCTCGAGCGGCACCGCCGAACTCACCGAGATCCCCGTCGAGGTTCCCCTGATGATGCCCGGTGCGTCGGCGGTGACGGTCACCGTCACCACACCGGCTCCCGCCGACGCTGTCACCGACACGTTGCTCAGGTCGGTGTCGGCTTCGAGAATCTGCGTCGCCGATGCCGCGGCGTCGCCCGCTGGGACCGATGCCCGAGCGACGAGTGCAGCGGTGTCGCGAGCCACCACACGGGCCTCGGTCTTCGCGTGACTCCACATCGCGGCCTGGAACGCGGCGAACGCGAGGATCACGAACATCGGGGTGAGCAACGCGACCGACAACGATGTCGCTGCGCCGCCGTCGCCGCGCAGCCGGCGCGGCGACGTGATCGACGGTTCGGCGACGGGGGGCATCTCAGGGTGCCGACGGTGATT
>JBGTEH010000236.1:0-5535 GCA_041747915.1 Ilumatobacteraceae bacterium | reverse complement strand
TTGATCGTCGCCCGGGCGACGTTGATGTGGTTGGCCGATCCGAGCGACTTGCAGAGGATGTCGTGGACGCCGGCTTCCTCCAGGATGATGCGGGCAGCGCCGCCGGCGATCACGCCGGTACCGACCGATGCGGGCTTCATCATCACGCGACCGCCACCGGTCTCACCGATCACCGGGTGGATGATCGTCGAGCCGGCAAGGGGCACCACGAACAGGTTGCGCTTGGCTTCCTCGGTGCCTTTCTGGATGGCCAGGGGCACTTCCTTGGCCTTGCCGTAGCCGAGGCCGACCTTGCCGTTGCCGTCACCGACGACGACGAGCGCGGTGAAGCTGAAGCGGCGACCACCCTTGACGACTTTCGCGACGCGGTTGATCGTGATGACCCGCGACTCGCGCAAGCCACCGTCGTCGGACCGATCGTTGTTGTTGGTGTTGCTGTTGTTGTTTCCCTGATATGCCATCAGAACTCCAGACCTGAATTGCGGGCGGCTTCGGCGATCGCGGCGACGCGACCGTGGTAGGCGAACCCACCTCGGTCGAACACCACGGTGGTGACGCCTGCAGCCTTGGCACGCTCGGCGATGAGTTCGCCGACACGAGTCGCAGCGGCGACGGTGGCGCCGCTGCTGGTACGCAGGTCGGCCTCGTTGGTCGATGCCGCGGCGAGGGTTCTGCCCGAGTCGTCATCGATCACCTGGACGGTGACGTGCTTGTTCGAGCGGTGGACGGCGAGACGAGGGCGGACCTCGGTGCCGTGTACCTTCTTGCGGACACGACGGTGGCGGCGGATGCGGCCCTGCCGGCGTGCCTTGGCGATGTCAGTCATGACGTGCTCCCGATCACTTCTTGCCGGCCTTGCCGGCCTTGCGCAGAACGCGCTCGCCGGCGTACCGGACGCCCTTGCCCTTGTACGGCTCGGGTTTGCGGATGCTGCGGATGTCGGCGGCCACCTGGCCGACGACCTCTTTGTCGATGCCGGACACGACGACCTGCGTCGGTACCGGGACCTCGAACGAGATGCCCTCGGGCGCCCGGACGGTGACCGGATGGCTGAACCCCAGGTTGAGTCGCAGTGCGTTGGCGCCCTGCGCCTCGGCGCGGTAGCCGACGCCGACGATCTCGAGTTGCTTCGAGTATCCGTCGGTGACCCCGACGACCATGTTGTTGACCAGGCTCCGGGTGAGGCCGTGGAGTGCCCTGTTCTTGCGTTCGTCGTTGGGGCGCTCGAAGGTCAGCGAGCCGTTTTCCTGGTGGATCGTGATGTCGCCGGGGATGATACGACTGAGCGAGCCCTTCGGGCCCTTGACGGTGACCGAACCGTCGGCGACGGTGACGTCGACGCCGGACGGGACCACGACGGGTGCTTTACCGATGCGAGACATGTTGTGCCTTTCCTCGTGTCCTCTGGATCACCAGACGTAGCAGAGCACTTCGCCGCCGACGTTGCGCTTGCGCGCCTCGCGGTCGGTCATGAGCCCGTGGCTGGTGGACAGGACGGCCACACCGAGCCCGCCGAGCACGCGGGGCACAGCGGTCGACTTGCGATACACGCGCAAGCCGGGTGTGGAGATTCGACGAAGGCCTGAGATCGTGCGTTCGCGATCGTCGGAGTACTTCATCGAGATGGTCAGCACGTCGCCGGGACCCTTGGTCGATGGTGCGACCTCGAAGCCTCCGATGTAGCCCTCGGATTCGAGGACCTTCGCGAGTGCGATCTTCTGCTTGGACGAGGGCATGCGCACCTCGTCGTGCATTGCCGTGTTCGCATTGCGAATCCGGGTCAGCATGTCGGCGATGGGATCTGTCAGCATCTGGGTTCCTCCCTCACCAGCTCGACTTCGTCAGACCGGGAATCTCACCGGCATGTGCCAGCTCACGCAGGCAGATGCGGCAGAGTCCGAACTTCCGGAAGACCGAACGGGCGCGACCGCAACGGCGGCAGCGTGTGTAGGCGCGTACTTTGAACTTGGGCGTACCAGCCGCCTTGTTGACGAGTGCTTTTTTGGCCATGGTCGTTTCTCTCTCTCGCCTACTCGTTCACTTCTTGCCACCGCGGTACGGACCGCGGCGCTTCTTCTTGCGGGGGGCGGCGTCGGCGTCGGCGCCCTTCTTGAACGGGAACCCGAACGCGTCGAGCAAGGCTTTGCCGGACTCGTTGGTGTCAGCCGTCGTGACGATGGTGATGTCCATGCCCTGCGGGTGGTTGACGTTGTCGGGATTGATCTCGGGGAACACCGTCTGGTCATTGAGACCGAACGTGTAGTTGCCGTGGCCGTCCCACGAGTGGGCCGGCAGGCCGCGGAAGTCGCGGATACGGGGGATCGCCACGGCGATCAGTCGATCGAGGAACTCCCACATGCGCTCACCGCGCAGGGTCACCTTGGTCCCGATCGCCTGACCTTCACGAAGCTTGAACCCGGCGATCGAGGTCTGAGCCTTCGTGACGATCGGCTTCTGACCGGCGATCAGCGTGAGGTCCTCGACTGCCTTCTCGAGCAGCGACGGCTGCTGCGTGGCCCGCCCGACGCCCATGTTGATGACGATCTTGTCGATCTTCGGGATCTGCATCTCGTTGCCGATCCCGAGATCCTTGGCGAGCTGCGCCTTGATCGTGTTGTTGTACCGCGACTTGAGCCGTGGCAACGTGCTGGTGGATGACGCTGTGGCGCTCATCAGATCTCCTCACCACTCGGGCGTGCGATCCGGACCTTGTCACCCTTTTTGTTCTCGGTGTACCCGAGACGAACGGTGTTGCCCTTGTGCACGTACATGACGTTGGAGACGTCGATCGGCAGGTCCTTGTCGATGATCCCGGCCTGCTCGTTGGCGCGAGCGGCGCGCTGATGCTTCGACGCGGTGTTGATACCGGTGACGATCACCTTGTTGGCCTTCGGGAAGACGTGTTCGACGACGCCCTCTTTGCCCTTGTCCTTGCCCGTGATCACACGGACAGGATCTCCCTTGCGAAGTTTCATGTCAGATCACCCTCTCAATCTCTTCGGGGCGGCGCCCCGGACCCATCCGCGCCTCACTCGCCGGCGCGCGCTCGGTCGTTGCGATGCTCCGCATCTCAAATGACTTCCGGTGCCAGCGACACGATGCGCATGAATTTGCGGTCTCGCAGCTCACGGCCGACCGGGCCGAAGATGCGGGTGCCTCGCGGCGTGAGGTCGTCTTTGATCAGCACGGCGGCGTTCTCGTCGAAACGGATGTAGCTGCCGTCGGGACGACGCTTTTCCTTCTTGACCCGGACGACGACGCACTTGACGACGTCGCCCTTCTTCACCCCGGCCCCGGGGATCGCGTCCTTCACGGTGGCGACGAACACGTCGCCGATCGAGGCGTACCGGCGGCGTGTGCCACCGAGCACCTTGATGCAGAGGACTTCCTTGGCACCGCTGTTGTCGGCGACGCGCAGACGTGACTCCTGCTGAATCATGCTCGTACCTCGCTTGATCCATGACTCGTCGCAACCATGATTCGCTCTCTTCGTTCGCTCATCACTCAACGCGCCCGTTCCGTGACTTCGATGAGGCGCCAGCGCTTGTTCTTGCTCATCGGGCGGGTCTCCATGACGCGGACCTTGTCGCCTTCGCCGGCGTCGTTGTTCTCGTCGTGCGTATAGAGCTTCTTGCTCTTGAGCACGAACTTGCCGTACCGGGCGTGACGGACGCGTTCGGTGATCGTGACGACGATCGTCTTGTCCATGCCGGCCGAGGTCACGACACCGTCGCGTACCTTTCGGGCCGTCCGGGACGTCGAGGATGCGCTGTCGTCGACAGTGTGGTCGACGCTGTCGTCGGCGCTCGCCGCGGCGGCTGCCGGGCTGGTGTCTGTTTCGCTCATGATGCTTCGCTTTCGGCCGCCGCGATTTCGCGCTGGCGGATGAGGGTGTTGATGCGTGCGATCTGTCGGCGGACCTTCGAGATCTCGGCGGTGTTCTCGAGCTGCCCGGTCGCATTGCGGAACCGCAGGTTCAACGACTCGTGCTTCGTCTCGCGGAGCTCGTCGATGAGCTCGCTCATGTCCATCTCCGCCAGCTTGTTCTTGCGTGCCATCTCAGATTCCTTCCTCAGGGCTGCGCCCCGAACCCATCGACGCTCGGCTCGCTGGCGCTCGCGCGATCGTCACTGCGATGCTGCGCATCTCAGATCGTCTCCTCACGCGTGATGACACGCGCCTTGATCGGCAGCTTCTGGATCGCCTTGTTGAGGGCTTCCCTGGCCACCACTTCGTCGGGATACGACAACTCGAACAGCACTCGGCCCGGGCGCACGACGGCGACCCAGAACTCAGGGTTGCCCTTGCCGGAACCCATGCGGGTTTCCGCCGGCTTCTTCGTGACCGGCTTGTCCGGGAAGATGTTGATCCAGACCTTGCCACCGCGCCGGATGGCGCGGGTCATGGCGATACGGGCCGCTTCGATCTGGCGGGCGGAGAGCCAACCCGGCTCGAGCGCCTGGATCCCGTACTCGCCGAAATGCATCTCGGTGCCACCCTTGGCCATGCCACGGGTACGGCCACGATGGTGTTTGCGATGTGCGACTTTACGAGGCATCAACATGATCGATCAGTCCTCTCACTCACTCTCGCCCGTTTTGCGGGCGATCGTGTCTTCTTCGTCGAGCAGCTTCTCGAGCTCAGGATCGGCGTCCTTGAGCAGCGGCTGCGTCTCGGGCTCGGGCGGGGCTTGACGACGTGCGGCGGACGACACGACCTTGCGCGGGCCGTCATCGGCCGTCTGGCCTGAGGTCTCGCCGACGGCCATCGCAGCCTCACGGGCGATCTTGTCTTCGTTGGCCGGCTTGTACGGGAGGATGTCACCCTTGTAGAGCCAGACCTTCACGCCGACGCGACCGTTCGCGGTCTTCGCCTCACGGAAGCCGTAATCGATGTCGGCGCGCAGCGTGTGCAACGGCACACGGCCTTCGCGGTACCACTCGGTGCGGCTCATCTCGGCGCCGCCGAGACGGCCCGAGCACTGGACGCGGATGCCGAGCGCGCCGGCGCGCTGGGCGTTCTGGACGGCCCGCTTCATGGCCCGGCGGAATGCGACACGACCGGCGAGCTGGTCGGCCACGCCCTGGGCGATCAGCGCAGCGTCGAGTTCGGGCTGCTTGATCTCCTGGATGTTGAGCTGGACCTTGTTGTTGCCGGTGATCTTGGTGAGCCCGCTGCGGAGACGGTCGGCTTCGGAGCCGCGTCGACCGATGACGATGCCGGGTCGTGCCGTGTGCACGTCGACGCGCAGCCGGTCACGGGTGCGCTCGACCTCGACCCGCGAGATCGCCGCATGGGGCAACTCGGTCATGAGGTAGTTGCGGATCTTCCAGTCCTCGATGACGAAATCCGCGTAGTCGCGCTCGGCGAACCAGCGGGACTTCCATTCGGTGGTGATCCCGAGGCGGAAGCCGTACGGGTTGATCTTCTGACCCATTACTTGTCTTCCCCTTCGGAGGCCTCGGTGTCGCCGGCGTCGGCGGTGTCCGCGTCGCTGTCGTCGACGGCCTCGGTGGTCTGGTCTTCGTCGGCCTC
>JBGTEH010000235.1:0-7768 GCA_041747915.1 Ilumatobacteraceae bacterium | reverse complement strand
CCCTCGCCCTTGGCCATCAGCGTCGCCACGGCGTAGGAGAACTGGCGCCCCGCCTGCGTGAGGACCGCCATCCGCCCGAGCTTGGCGCGGGTGAGTTGGTAGTCGATGATCGCCTCGCCGAACACCTTGCGATTCTCGGCGTAGTCGAGCGCTGCTTCGTACGCGGCCTGCATGACGCCGACAGCGCGTGCCGCCGTCTGCAATCGACCGTTCTCGAATCCGGCCATCTGGTAGTAGAACCCCTTGCCGAGACCGTCCTCGCCCCCGACCTGATTCGCTGCGGGGACCCACCAGTCCTCGAGCGCGATCTCGTAGGAGTGCATCCCTCGGTAGCCGATCGTGTCGATCGGACGACCCTCCATCTTGCCGACCCGTTCCACGCCGTCGACCAGCGATCGGGGTTGCGTGAACTGGAATCCGTGGCTGTCGCCGCGGGGCTTCGGCACGATGAACAACGACAACCCGCGGTGTGTCTTCGAGCGGTCGGGGTCGGTGCGGGCGAGCAACGTCAGAGCATCGGCGCGTGCGCCGAACGTGCACCATGTCTTGACACCGTTGATCACCCATCCGGCTTCCCCGTCGGGACCTTGGGCCGGGGTCGCGGTGACCTTGAGGCCCGCCACGTCGCTGCCGTAGTCGGGTTCGGTGACTGCGACGGCGGGCATGACCTCGGCCGTCGCGAGCAGCGGGAGCCAGTACTGCTTCTGCTCCTCGGTTCCGCCTTTCACGAGCGCCCGAGTGAGGATTTCGGGTCGGGTGATGAGCGATCCGCCGATGCCGAGGCTCGCCTTCGACAGTTCCTCGGTGGCGGCGACCATGGCGATGTACTCGGCGTCGCCGCCCTCGCTGTAGCCGCCGTACTCCGCCGGGACGCTGAGACCGAACGCGCCGATCTCGGCAAGACCGGTGATGATCTCCTCGGGCACGTCGCCGTTGGTGCGATGGACGTGTTCGGCGTGGGGTGCGATGACGTTGGCAGCGAACGCCGCGAACGTGTCGGCGACCATCGCCATGTCGTCGTCGAGATGGCGCGGGCCGGGCTGATCGGCGAGCGAGGCGAGGAATTCCGGGTCGCGGAATCGGGCGATGAAGTCGTGGGTGCTGCCGAGAGCGTCGCGATCGACCCCCCACGCCGCCTCTCGCCCGAGCAGCTTGGCCGCCAGTTCGTGGAGCATGTCGGCAGCGAACGCGCACGTGATCTTCGCCTCGATGTCGCCCTTGGCCCCGTAGTCGAGCAGCGAGCGGGCCGTGGCGACACCGGACGCTGCATGGGCGATGTCGTAGGCGAGGACCTGTGCGACATCGGGTCCGCCGCACGAGGCGAGTTGCCGTACCGCCTTGGCGACCACTGCGTCGGCGAGGTCGATGGCGTCAGCAGCGGCGGGAAGATCGGGTGCGGCAATCGCGGTCATCGCCAGAACTTACTGGCGAGTCACCAGCGCAGCCATTTGTCGAACGAACGTCACAGTGATTCGCCGGCATCGACCAGCACGAACCTCGTCGAGTGCGCGAGCTAGCACCGAGAACGCATCAAGAAACAGTAGGGACGGATGAGGGCACGTCGAGGTCCAAGGGGAGCAACGCATCATCGAACCGCTCCAGCAGTTCGATGATGATGAGTCCGAGGCGTCGGAACAAGGCCATGGGTGTACTCCAGAGTGGGTTCGGCTGGTTCGGGCAACATTGCCCCGCTTGTCGAGTCTCAAACAAGCGGGACCGGCGCCTGACCTCCCGAGTGGCGTCAACCACGCGTGTCGAGCGCGAGGGTGCGCCGGGCGTTGGGTAGGAGATGGTGTTGACCGTCGCAACGATCTGTTGGCTGGCAGCATGACGTCGTGACGACACTGTGCGTTTTCTGCGGATCGAGTGCGGGGTCTGATCCAGCGTTCACGGAGGACGCCGGTGCACTCGGCACGGCGATCGCTGCCGGCGGCCACCTGCTCGTCTACGGCGGCGGGCACGTCGGGCTGATGGGTGTCGTCGCCGACGCGGCGCTGGCTGGCGGCGGCGAAGTGATCGGCGTGATGACCGAGCAACTCGTGGCGGCGGAGGTCGCTCACCTCGGCCTCACGCAGCTCGAGGTCGTGACGAGCATGCACGCTCGAAAGGCGCGCATGGCCGAGCTGTCCGACGGAGTGATCGTTCTGCCCGGCGGATTCGGCACCCTCGACGAGGCGTTCGAGATCATCACGTGGAACCAACTCGGCCTCGTGTCGGTGCCGGTCGTGTTCCTCGACACGCTCGGCTACTTCGACGCTCTGTTCCGATTCGTCGACGACAGTGTCGGCGGCGGATTCGTGAACGAGGCGCATGCCCGTTCGGTGCAACGCGCTGACTCGGTCGCCGCCGCGATCCGCATCGCCACGTCGGCGCCGGCCGCGTTCACGCCGAAATGGACGCGCTGAGTCAGTCGCAGGGGCTGCCGGTCGCGGGCACGATCAGGCCGTCTGTGGTGATCTCGAAGCGCGGGCTCAGTTCCGTCAACAGCTGAGCGTCGACCAGGTCACTCTGGCTTCCCGGCAGCGCACCGTTCAACGCGAGATACATCTCCGAGGCATCGGCGAGCATGCGATGATCGAGGTCGCAGGCAACGGTGTCGGCTCCGTCGAGCGCACTGACGGCCACCTCGACGGCACCGGCGACACCGCCTCGCGGCGGCGGTTCGGTGGTGGCTGCCGCGTCGTCGATCTCGGCGACCGCCGCGTCGGCGTTGCTGGTGCCCGAACTCGATCCACAGCCGCTCGCGAGCACGGCGCCGGCTATGAGAGCGATGAGAACGGGACGACACGTCATGGTATTCGTATCGACACGTCGTCGCTCGACCTGAAGCCCTCCAACGGTGCCGCACCGGTAGTTTCGGCGTGTGCGCCGACGCTGGATCGTGATGACTGTCGGCGTGGCGCTGATGGCGGCGTCGTGTTCCACCTCGCCCGGGGTCGCGACGGTCGCCGTCGACGATCTCGACGAACCCGACACCGAGGCGCCGGGGTCGTCGCTCCCGGAGCCGGCGCCGGGCTCGATCGAGTGGGGACCATGCGAGGACGAGTCGTCGGCGGCCGTCGATCTCGAGTGCGCGTCGATGGCTGTACCGCTCGACTACGCACGTCCGGGTGGCCGATCGATCGACATCGCTGTCGCCCGGGCAGCGACGGCCGGTGACGACGATCGAATCGGCTCACTGGTCTTCAATCCCGGCGGCCCGGGGGCGTCAGGCGTCGACCTGTTGAAGACGGTCGCGCTCGTCGTGCCAGAGGAGATCTCCCGACGGTTCGATCTCGTGTCGTTCGACCCGCGCGGGGTCGCCGAGAGCACGGCGGTGGAGTGCGACAGCGCCGCCGACGACGACATCGCACTGCTCGAGCAAGGCGACGATGCCGGCTGGGATGCCCTGGTCAGCGACGCGCAGACGAGCGCCGCGACCTGCACCGCCGACACGATCGAGATCGGGCCGTGGCTCGGAACGAACAACGCCGCACGCGACCTCGACGTTCTTCGCGAGGCGCTCGGCGACGACCAGTTGAGCTACGTCGGCTTCTCCTACGGCACGCGACTCGGCGCCACGTACGCCGAACTGTTCCCCGATCGCGTGCGGGCGCTGGTGCTCGACGGCGCGGTTCGACCAACGGATGACTTCAACGCCCTCGATGCCGAACAGGCCACGAGTCTCGACCGTGCGTTCGAACAGTTCGCGTCGGCGTGCGACGCCGACTCCGACTGCGACCTCGCCTCGGTCGGCCCCACCCGCGAGGCGTACTCGTCGCTCGTGACATCGCTCGGCCCCGATGGCAGCATCCCCACCGACGATGCGGGCCGCGTGCTCACCGCCGGCGAACTGCCGCTCGCCGTGATCGCAGCGATGTACTCGACTCAGCTGTGGCCGGTCTTGGCCGAGGGTCTGCGCGATGCGGTCGTCGACGACGATGCGACGCTGCTGCAGGTGCTCGTCGACACCTATCTCGGCCGCCAACCCGATGGGGGGTACGACAACAGCCAGGCGGCGGGCTTCACGATCAACTGCGCCGACAACGCCAGCCGGGCGTCGAGCGACGAGGTCCGCACCGATTCGGAGCAGGTCGCGTCGCAATCGCAATGGTTCGACAACCTCCTGCGAGCATCGACCGGGTGCATCGGTGGCCCGGACCCCGTTGATCCATTGATCATCGGGCCCGCCGAGGGCGCCGCACCGATACTCGTGATCGGCAACACCGGCGACCCGGCGACGCCGTACGAATGGTCGGTGGCAATGGCCGACTTCCTCGAGTCGGCGCAGCTCTACACGGTCGACAGCGATGGTCACACGGCGTTCTTGTCGGTGCCCTGCGTGGAGCCCGTGGTGATCGAATATCTCGTCGATCTCAGGATGCCGGCCGCTGGCGCCTCGTGCGTGAACGATGCCGCGAGCGATTCGTTCCCGCCTGCGGGTACCGGTGAGTTCGACACCGTCATCGAGTTGTTCGACTGCCTACGCGACAACGGCGCCGACGTTCCCGATGTGTCCATCGGTGACCTGCTCGCCGATCCGACGGGCGAGTCCTTGTTCGGCGAGGTCGATCCCACCGATCCCGACTTCGCCGCCGCAGCCGCGGCGTGCCAGGACCTCATCGCCGATCTGTAGCCCGTTGCGGGCTCTGCCCACAGCGGGCACACAGGAATTCGGGGTTGTCCCCAGGAATCGCCCGGGAATTCACACCCAATCGGCACTGACGTTCCACAGGGCGGGTGGTTCAAGATGGCTCCCATGGTCGCACGAGCCCTTCCGACACCCCGCCAGCGGTTGCTCCGCCAGCGCCAGCACGGCGCCGTACTGCAGCAGCCGGATCGTCGCGAACTGGAACGTTCGGGCTGGCGCACCACGCTCGACTTCCGCGAGAACAACGTGCGCGGACGCGACGGCAGGTTGCTGCAGGTGGAGGAGATCTGGCACGCCGAGGCCGAGCGGGATCCTTCGGGAGCGCGCGAGCGCGGCATCGACTTCGTCCACGCCACGGGCGACTCCGTCGACGAGGTGTGGGCGAAGCTGCGCCGCCGGGCCGAACTGGCCGACGTGCAGCGTGGTGATGCCGCTGCGCAGGCAAGTTGACATTTTCTTCACGAGACTGTTGACACACCCGTAGTTTCACTGCTGTAATTACGAACCCCGCCACCACGACATCTGGTGTCGATCGGGGCCGTCAGCGGGAGAAGACCACCACATCTCGTGGTTGCCGAGAGTCGCCGACGGTTCCGCGACGAGACGCAACCGCCCACCGACCACCCACACCACGACCACACGACAGCCCACGACGAATCGGAGAACCTGGTGACATTGATCGATGACAACGTCGGAGCCACGCACGAGCGAGCGACCGACGCGAGCCTCGCGTTCACTCCAGGTGCCGATGATCCGCAGTCGCCACCGGCATTGCGCGACATCGCCAAGAGTCCCGGCGACTCCGGTGCGACCACACAACCGGGCGGGGCGGGGATGCGAGTCAAGAAGCGCAGTGGGGCGCTCGAGCCGGTCGATGTCAACAAGATCGTCAACGCCATTGCCCGAGCGAGCGAGGGCCTGTTGGGCGTCGATCCCATGCGCGTGGCAACGCGCACGATCTCGGCGCTCGCCGACGGAGCCACCACGCGTGAACTCGACGATCTGTCGATCCGCACGGCGGCGGGCCTGATCGTCGAGGAACCGAACTACTCCAAGCTCGCCTCGCGCCTTCTCGCGACCGTGATCGACAAGGAGGTACGCAACCAGAACATTCCGTGGTTCTCCGAGTCGATCAAGGTCGGCCATGCCGAGGGTCTCGTGTCCGATCATGTGCTCGAGTTCGTCGAGGCCAACGCTCCCGCACTCAACGCAGCGATCGACTCCGATCGCGATCGCAGCTTCGAGTTCTTCGGTCTGCGCACTGTGTACGACCGCTACCTGCTGCGCCATCCGTCACGGCGTGAGGTCATCGAGACACCGCAGTACTTCTTCCTGCGCGTCGCCTGCGGTCTCGCGACCGACGTCGACGAGGCGGTCAGCTTCTACGACCTGATGTCGTCGCTCGCCTACCTGCCCTCGAGCCCCACCCTGTTCAACTCGGGTACTGCGCACAGCCAGATGTCGAGCTGCTACCTGCTCGATTCTCCTGACGACAGTCTCGAAGGGATCTACAAGCGGTACACCGACATCGCCAAGCTCTCGAAGTTCGCGGGCGGCATCGGCGTGGCGTGGCACCGGGTGCGGGCGAAGGGGAGCCTCATCCAGGGCACCAACGGCCTGTCGAACGGCATCGTGCCGTGGCTGCGCACCCTCGACTCATCGGTCGCCGCCGTCAACCAGGGCGGGCGCCGCAAGGGTGCGGCGTGCGTCTATCTCGAGTCGTGGCATGCCGACATCGAGGACTTCCTCGAGTTGCGCGACAACACCGGCGACCACGCTCGACGCACGCACAACCTCAACATCGCCAACTGGATTCCCGACCTGTTCATGGAGCGCGTCGAGAAGGATTGGCAGTGGTCGTTGTTCGACCCCAAGCAGGTGCCGCACCTGACCGACCTGTTCGGCGAGGAGTTCGAGCGCGCCTACATCGCCGCCGAGGAAGCGGGCCTCTACGACAAGCAGGTGCCAGCACGCCAGCTCTACACCAAGATGATGCGCACGCTCGCGCAGACGGGCAACGGCTGGATCACCTTCAAGGACGCCTCCAACGAGAAGTGCAACCAGACCGGCGCTGCCAACGACGACGGCACGCCGCGCGTGGTGCATCTATCGAATCTGTGCACCGAGATCCTCGAGGTCACCGACCAGCAGAACACCGCGGTCTGCAACCTCGGCTCGCTCAATCTCGGCGCGTACTTCCGGACGGCGCCGACCGGCGAGAGCGAGTTCGACTACGTCCGCCTCGGTGAGGTCGTCCGCCAGGTCGTGCCACTGCTCGACCGGGTGATCGACATCAACTACTACCCGACCCCCGAAGCCGAGTTCTCGAACCACAAATGGCGCCCGGTCGGGCTGGGCCTGATGGGCCTCCAGGACGTGTTCTTCAAGAAGGGTCTTGCGTTCGACTCGGCCGATGCGAAGGAGCTCAGCCGCACGATCAGCGCCCACATCTACTTCCATGCGCTGTGGGCCTCGACCGAACTCGCCGAGGTCGCCGGACCCCACGAGGCCTACGAGGGCACCCGGGCCGCGGTGGGCGATCTGCAGTTCGACCTGTGGGACCGCGCCAACGGCGGCATCACCCCGCCGGTCGAACTCGACTGGGACGCCCTACGCGCCCGCGTCGCCACTCACGGTCTGCGCAACAGCCTGCTGATCGCCATTGCGCCCACCGCCACGATCGCGTCGATCGCCGGCTGCTACGAGTGCATCGAGCCGCAGGTGTCGAACCTGTTCAAGCGCGAGACCCTGTCGGGTGAGTTCATGCAGATCAACCGCTATCTGGTGCGCGAGCTACAGGCCCGTGGCCTGTGGGACGAGCACATGATCGCCGACATCAAGCGCGCCGAGGGCTCGGTGCAAGACGTCGAGCGGATCCCCGAAGAACTGAAGGAGGTGTTCCGCACAGCGTGGGAGATCCCGCAGCGGGCGCTGATCGACATGGCGGCCGAGCGCGGCGCGTTCATCGACCAGAGCCAGTCGCTGA
This sequence comes from Ilumatobacteraceae bacterium, assembly GCA_041747915.1. Classification (GTDB taxonomy): domain Bacteria; phylum Actinomycetota; class Acidimicrobiia; order Acidimicrobiales; family Ilumatobacteraceae; genus Sva-07. Next base: position 152 of record JBGTEH010000235.1, on the reverse strand, counting down.
ACCTCTTCATGGAGACGCCGACGATCGGCAAGCTGTCGTCGATGTACCTCCATGCGTGGAAGGCGGGCTTGAAGACGACGTATTACCTGCGCAGCCGCCCGGCGACACGCATCAACCAGACCACGACCGCACCGGCCAAGGCGTCGGCCGAT
>JBGTEH010000234.1:0-1832 GCA_041747915.1 Ilumatobacteraceae bacterium | reverse complement strand
TGCCGTGGAACGACGAGGAGGGTGACGTCGTGTGGTTGATCGGCGGCGAGGACGCCGACGTCGACCTCTTCATCGACGCCATCGAACAACCCGCTGTCGACTGAGGGCTGTGTAACGGGGTGGGGTCGGACCACCACCGTTACATCAGCAGACGGGGCCGCACGTTTGTGGCCTTCGGGTCCCCGGGCACGCTGCCGCCTGTATGACGGCGAACGACCGACCGACCGATCCCCTGTCTGCCGACCCGGACGACCTCGAGAACGTGACGCCGGATGACTCCGGTGCCTCGACCGGGCTCGACCGCCCTGTGCCAAGGTAGGCCCCGCGCCCCGACCCTTCGGACCCGTCGGACCCGTCAGTCCGCGGCGACGATCTCGGCCTCGAGGACCGTGCGATGGGCGGCCACTGGCGACCCAGCCTCGTTTCCGGACGACGTCAGGCGAGATTCTTCAGGCGAAGTTGGCGAATGTTGTCGAAGTCCGAGTGGTTGCGCGTGACGAGACCGAGGCTGTGCTCCAGCGCGGTGGCTGCGATCAGCGCGTCGGGCAAACGGGTGCCGGACTCGCGCCGAACGCGTCCAGCACGCTCGGCAACGTTTCGGTCGATGACGATCTCACGGAACGGAGCCAGCAGCGTGTTGACCGCGTCCGTCGCTGCGTTCCACGCGACGAGTTCGGCGCGAGTGATGACGGAGTAATGCAACCGGTGCCGGCGAACGACCGCCCACGCTCCATGTCGCACCGATAGGCGGCAATCGTGTTCGGCTGCCTGCCGGTCGCCCGCAGGTGCCTCGCCCACCGTTCGACCACGTCCATGAAGCGCACACTACGACGTCGCATCGGCCCCTTCGACAGAGTTCACCACAGCCCCCAAGCAGACGGAGCGCGAGCTCCGGACCTCACGTCGCAGCACACTCGTCGCGGTCGCCGTCAGTACACGATGTCGAGCGAGTAGCGCAGTGCTTCGTCGAGACGGGCCCTGGTGAGCTCGTCGAGGTGGCCGACCGGCTGGTCGTCGAGGTCAACGATCGGGATCGTGATGGCGTTGTCACAGCTGATGACGCACGCTTCGGGAAGGCCGTGCTCAGGACCGAGCAGTGCCTCCGATCGGATTCCGCGAATGGTCCGTGTGATCGGTGCGCACGTGACGGACGTGAGCACGTCGATCGCAGCGTCGCGAGTGAGCACGCAGACGGGCCGTCGACCAGCAGGTGGTCCGAGATCGACCCAGTAGATGTCGTTGCGAGCTACCACGCAGGTGTGGTCTCGGCGGCGAGTCGTCGCGCTGCCTGTACGAGTGCCGGATCAGCGGGCTGGTGTCGATAGGCAGCGCTGAGCTGTCGATCGGCGGCAGCGGATCGTCCGACGTCGAGGACGGCTTGCGCGCCTCGACGCAACAGATCGGATCGATTGGTGCCCAGGTCAGTGGCCAGTGCATCGAGTTGTGCGACAAGATCGTCGTCGAGTTGGACCAGCACTTCGCGGCGAGCCATAGGCATATGTTATCCCATACGCCCACCGCTCAGAGGTCACGCTCAAGCAGGCACCTCGACGGCGCGACCTCCTCGCTTGTCGACCCTTGCCACCGACGATCACGACCCGGTCGCCCCGTCCCCGGCAGAATGCCCACATGATCGTCGACTGCGGTGTGTACGTGGACGGCCGGCGAGTCGACGTCGACGCTCCGCTGCCCGACGTCCTCGCGAGGGCCGTCTCGATGGGCGGGTTCGTGTGGGTCGGCCTGCACGAGCCGAGCCACGAGGAGTTCGACGGTGTCGCTGACGCCTTCGCCCTGCACCCACTCGCGGTCGAGGACTCGGTGCGCGCCCACCA
>JBGTEH010000233.1:0-4351 GCA_041747915.1 Ilumatobacteraceae bacterium | reverse complement strand
GTCGATCGCCTCGCCGGTCACCTTCGATGCGGGCTGGTTGCGTTCGACGGCGGCGTTGTTGACCAGTACGTCGAGGCCGCCGAACGCATCGAGAACCGCCGTCGAGATCACGTCGATCGCGGCGTGGTCGGAGAGGTCGACAGGAATCACCAACGGATCGTTCGTGAGTTCCGCGGCGATCGCTTCCAGCCGATCGGCGCTGCGCGCGACCAGGGCGACCCGGGCACCTGATGCATCCAACTGTCGCGCGATCGCCTCGCCGATTCCCCGACTCGCGCCGGTCACCACTGCCCGTTTACCACCGAAGTCGAACGACATGGCGGCACCGTAGTGAGCCGACTCGGCCGGCGACGGCTCAGACCTGGCACAGATCCCCGAACTCAAGACCCGAAAAATGCGCTCGTGTGCCCGGTCAGCGGGCAGATTCCCGCACGTTTCGGGTTGAAGTGGGGTGGCTCCAGATCGGGCAACGTCGGCCGGACTACGAGTCGGGGTCTGACGCCACAGAACCGGCTGTTTGGCGGCGATGCGCGCGCCCGGCCCCGATCAGGTGCCGGCGAGCGCCGCCACGACAGGCGCGAATGCTTCGAGAGCGTCTGACTGCACGGTCACGTACGACCCTTGCCACCGCTCGCGCTGCTCGACGAGTTCGTCGGCCACCTGTTCGGCCGAGCCGACCAGCGTGTGTGGGCTCGCCAGCAACGTCGCAGCATCCATACCCATCGCACCGCCGACCTTGGCCGCAACCTCATCTCGATCGTCGGTGACGATCGTGACGAACTTCAGGATGCTGATCTCGATGTCGTCGAACCGGTCGCCGGCCGCCGCACGTACCCACCCGAGCTTCTCGTTGGTTGCGTCGGCCGACATCGAGGCGATGGCTTCGGGGCCAACGTTGCCGGCGCCCACGTTGGGATTGACGCCGACGATGTCGGCCATCCGCGCCGCCGTCGACAAAACTCGCTGGGCCCCTCCACCGACGATGATCGGCGGTCCACCGGGCTGCGTCGGTGTCGGCATTCCCTTCATCTCGGTGATGGTGTAATGCTCGCCGTCGAACGAGAACGCATCGTCGCCCCACAGCCCGCGCAGCACCTCGATCGCTTCGATCATCCGGTCGATGCGCACTCCGGCGCGGTCGTGAGCGATTCCCGTGGCGGCGTAGTCCTCGGTCATCCAGCCCGCGCCGACACCGACCTCGAGTCGCCCGTCGCTGAGGAGGTCGAGGGTCGCGGTCTCCTTCGCGGGCACCGCCGGATGGCGGAAGTCGTTGGCAAAGACCAAGGTGCCGACGCGCAGTGTTTCGGTCACCGCGGCCGCGGTCGACAGCGCCGCGATCGGCGACAGCTGATCGCCGAAGTGGTCGGGCATCAGGAGCGCCGAATACCCGAGCGCCTCGGCCTTCTTCGCGGTCTCGACCCACTCCGTTGACGAGCGAGCCCTGGCGGCCATGACGCCGAAGCGGAACGGTCGGGCATTCGTCACGAGCGGACCTCGCTGGGTGCATCGGCCGCAGCGACGGGGTCCTCGTCGGCCCACTTGTAGTGCATACGCCCGTGGTCGGCGTTGGCTGCCATGATCCCGCCGACCGTGCCGTCGGCCCACGGCGCTCCCGGAATCTTGGAGGTCAGGTCGTCGTCGGACAGCTCCGCGAGCAGGGCGAGCGTCTCGGCTCGGACGGCCTGGCCGACGCGAACCAACTCGACGAACGACTTGCCGCTGTGCTCGGCCTTCCACTCCTCGGTCCACGAGTGGATCCCCGCCATGATCTCGTCCATCGATTGAGGCGTCCCGTCGCTGCGCACACGCGGCTCCAGACCCTGGTCGCCGGCGAGGTGCCGTCGAAACATCGCGTTCCAGTTCCGTTCGATCAGCGTGGTGTGCACGAAGTGGTCGGCGAACGACCATCGACTCTCGGGATCGTGTTCACTGAACGTGCGCGGCGACGTCAGTTCGTCGATGGGCAGTTCCCCGAGCCGCTCGAGCAACCAGGCCCGGTCGCGGTTCAACTTGATTTCGATCTCGATGCGATCCATTGAGCGACCGTAGTGCCGACCGGTCCGCGACTCGTAGGTGGTGATCAGGTGCGCACGAGGCGGCCCGGGCGCGCTCCGGTGTCGGCGTCGTTGCGACGGGTCACCACACCGTTGACCATCGTTGCGAGGTAGCCCTTTACCGGCTGGATCAGTCGCGTGCCCCCGGCAGGAAGATCGTGGAATGCCTTGGGCGGCGCCACCGTCAGACCGTCGAGGTCGATCACGTTGATGTCGGCGCGCAAACCCGGTGTCAGCGAGCCGCGGTCGGACATTCCGTACAGCGCTGCGTTGCGGGCGGTCTGCTTGTTCACGACGTATTCGAGTGGGATCCGCTCACCACGGCGCCGATCGCGCGTCCAGTAGGTGAGCTGTGTGGTCGGCATCGAGGCGTCGCAGATCAGGGTGACGTGGGCACCGGCGTCGCTGAGACCCGTCACCGTCGACGGGTGCGTCAGCATCTCGCGAATCACGTCCTGACTCTGATTGACATCGAGGCCGCCCATCAGCGCGCCCATCACGTTGCCGTCGTGTTCGAGCAGGAAGTCGTACAGGACACTGAGGATGTCGTCGCCGGTGCCAGCCGCGCGAGCGCCGAGGCACTCGGACATCTCCGGCTCGTAGTCGACCGGGTCGGCCAACGGGTAGATCACGGGAGCGGCCATCTGGAACAGCGTGTACAGGTTCGCCATCGAGCCGGGTTCGTCGACCTTCACGTCGTCTTCGCCCATGATCGCAGCCTTGATCTCGGGCTTGGCCATTTCCTGGACGCGTGCGTCGAGCGGGAGGGACGCGAGGCGCATGTAGGTGGGGCGTCGCATGAACGCGTGGTAGCCGGACAGCCCGGTGACGAGGCCGATCGGGCGTGAGGGCACCTGCGGGTACAGCTGTGCGCCTGCCGCGTTGAGCTCGAGTGTGGAGGCGAGCATCTCGCGCCACATGTCGGCGGGGTACTCGGGCGATTGAACCAGCGTGAACGTGACGGGCCGGCCACTCTCGCGTGACACCTTGGCCATCGTCGGGAGCTCCTCGGCGGGCGAGTAGCGCTCTCCGCCGAGGCCTTCGAGCTTGCCGACTGTGCCCGACGGGATCATCTCGAAAACACCGCTGCCGGCGGCCTTCATCGCGTGGGCGATCGCGAGCAGTTCCTCCTCGGGAGCGAACGTTCCGGGAACGGGTGATCCCCACAGCGATCGGTGACCGATCGTGCGCGATGTACTGAAGCCGACCGCTCCGGCCTCGAGTGCTTCCTGCACGAGTCGGGCGATCTCGGCGAGGTCGTCGGCGGTGGCATCTTCGTTGTCGGCACCGCGCTCGCCCATCACGTAGTAGCGCACGGCACCGTGGGCGATCTGCGCACCGACGTCGAGCGAGAACTCCCGGCCGGCGATGTAGTCGAGGTACTCGGGGAATGATTCCCACGCGCCCCACTCGATCCCTTCGTACAGGGCGGTGCCGGGGATGTCCTCGACGCCTTCCATCAGCTCGATCAACGACTTCTCGCCGCCCGGACGAACAGGTGCGAAACCGACACCGCAGTTGCCCATCACGACCGTGGTGACGCCGTTGCCGGCCGACGGGTCCATCTCGTCGTCCCAGCTCACCTGGCCGTCGTAGTGAGTGTGGACGTCGACCCAGCCGGGGGTGACGATCGCGCCGTCGGCGTCGGTGGTCTCCGCGGCGGAATCGGTGATCGTGCCACCGACTTGAACGATCTTGCCGTCGGCGATCGCGATGTCGCCGGTGAACGGGGCAGCACCCGTTCCGTCGACGATCGTTGCGCCCTGGATGAGGTGGTCGAGCATGTCAGAGGCCTCCTGCCACGATGAGTGTCTGTCCGGTCATCCAGCTGCCGGCGGCGCTGGCGAGATACACGGCCGTCGACCCCATGTCGTCGGGGGTGCCGAGCCGCTTCAACGGTATGCGCTTGTCGGCCATCTGTTCGAGCTGGGACTCGTCGGTGTCGAGGGCGATCATCATGACCTCGGTGGGCACGTAGCCGGGCGAGATGCCGTTGACCCGCACTGTTGGCGCCAGCTCGAGCGACAGGGTCTTGGTGAGCGAGTTGACGCCGGCCTTGGCGGCCGCGTAGTGGCCACTTCCGGGAACGCCGCGATCGCCGGCGGGCGAGGAGATGTTGATGATGCTTCCGCCGTCGCCCATGCGCCCGGCGGCGATGATCGATGCCCGCCAGACGGAGGTGAGATTGAGGCTGAGACACGAGGCCCAGTCGTCTTCCGCCAAGTCCTTCAGCGGTGTTCGGATGGTCGATCCTCCGGCGTTGTTGACCCACACGTGCAGGCCGCCGAACGATTCGA
>JBGTEH010000232.1:0-2281 GCA_041747915.1 Ilumatobacteraceae bacterium | reverse complement strand
CAGGCCGCCGCACAACAGGCCGCCGCACAACAGGCCGCCGCACAGCCGACCGCCGTACAGCCGACCGCCGCGTCACCGGTGACACCGCCGCCGCCTCCACCGCCGGCGTGAGCGAGATGTAGCGTCGGGGCGGTGACGATCATCGACTCGACGATTGCCGACCATTGCGATGAGGTGTGGGACTCGGTCGTGCCGGTGCTGCACGACTACATCGCGATCCCGAACGTGTCTCCGGTGTTCGATCCGCAATGGCGAGCGAATGGGCACATGGCCGAGGCGGTCGACCTGATCGCAGGTTGGTGTCGCAGTCGATCGATCCCGGGGATCTCGGTCGACGTGGTCGAACTCGACGGCCGAACGCCCGTGATCGTGGTCGAGGTTCCTGCGGTTGCGGAGGGATCCGACGCCGACACGGTCCTGCTGTACGGCCATCTCGACAAGCAGCCCGAGATGGAGGGCTGGCGCGACGGACTCGGGCCGTGGACGCCCGTTCTCGAGGGAGATCGGCTCTACGGTCGCGGCGGCGCAGATGACGGATACTCGGCTTTCGCCGCACTGACGGCGATCGAAGCGGTGCACGCCGCTGGAGGATCTCACTCTCGATGCGTCGTGTTGATCGAAGCGAGCGAAGAATCGGGTTCGCCCGATCTGCCCGCTCACGTCGAAGCACTTGCCGACCGCATCGGCACGCCCAGCCTGGTGATCTGCCTCGACTCGGGATGCATCGACTACGAACGGCTGTGGGTCACGACATCGTTGCGCGGGCTCGTCTCGGGAACGCTGACGGTCGACATCGTCACCGACGGGCTGCATTCGGGGGACGTGGGCGGGCTGGTTCCTTCGACGTTCCGCATCGCACGGATGCTGCTCGATCGCATCGAGGACGCAACGACCGGTGACATCCTGCTCGCCGAGCTGAACGTCGAGATCCCACCCGATCGAGTCGACGAGGCAACCAGGACGGCAGCTGAGATCGGTCGGCTCGGTGACCACTATCCGTTCGTCGCCGGTGCCCGCCCGACGACGGACGATCCCGCCGAGCAACTCCTCGCGCGTACCTGGCGTCCGAGCCTGAGCGTGGTCGGAGCGAACGGTCTGCCGCCGATCGCCCGGGCCGGCAACGTGTTGCGACCGACCACGGCGCTCAAGTTGTCGTTGCGGATTCCTCCGACGTGCGACCCAGTGGCCGCCGCCGCGGCGGTTCGCGCGGCGCTCGAAGCCGACCCTCCGTACGGTGCCCGAGTCACGTTCGTGCCCGACGGATCGGCGCCGGGCTGGAACGCACCGGCGACCGCTCCGTGGCTGGAGAACGCGCTCGATGACGCGTCGACGCAGGCCTTCGGCCAGCCGGCGCGCACTTTCGGCGAAGGCGGTTCGATCCCGTTCATGGGCATGCTGGGCGAGCAGTTCCCTGACGCCCAGTTCGTGATCACCGGCGTGCTCGGCCCCGATGCGAACGCTCACGGTCCGAACGAATACCTGCACTTGCCGACCGCCCGTCGGGTCACCGCGGCGATGGCCCACCTCCTCGTGGCCCACGCCTCTCGCTCGAGTGTCACTTGATCCGATGAGCGAGAACCTGCGCACCGATCCTCCCTTGATCGCTGGTGATCGCGAGTCACTCATCGGATGGCTCGACTACCACCGGGCAACCCTGGCGATCAAGTGCGCCGATCTCACGCCCGAGCAGCTCTGCCGTCGTTCGATCCCGTTCACGACGATGACGCTCATCGGGTTGGTTCGACACATGGCCGAGGTCGAGCGCGGATGGTTCACGCGTACCGTCGGCGGTGTGTCCGAGCACGATGCGCCGATGATCTACTGCGACCGTGAAGCGAACTTCGATGGCGACTTCGACGACGTCGATCCAGCGTCCGTCGAGGCCGACATGGCGATGTGGCGAACCGAGATCGCCACGTCGAACCAGTCCTTGGCGATCGTCGGTCTCGACGATGTCCTCCACCATGAGCGCAACGACGAGGATCTCGACGTTCGTTGGGTCGTGACGCACATGATCGAGGAGTACGCGCGCCACAATGGCCACGCCGATCTCATCCGAGAGGCAATCGACGGTGCCACCGGCGAGTGACTCGCAATCGGGTCGGACGCCGGCGAGTCCGATCGCGAATCAGGGGAGCCAGGCGGGGCGGCTCGATTCGTAGGTGTCGATGGCGTCGACGTGGGTGAGGGTGATGCCCACATCGTCGAGGCCGTTGAGGAATCGGTGCTGGGTCTGTGGATCCATCGGGAACGATTCGTCGATTCCGGCGGCGGGCACCTC
>JBGTEH010000231.1:0-16795 GCA_041747915.1 Ilumatobacteraceae bacterium | reverse complement strand
CGCCATGCGCCGCAGGCGGGCGCGGTCGATCTCGGCGAGCAGCGCTGCCGCGTCTGGATCGTTGACGGCCGCGGCGCGCAGGAGCAGCATCAACGGTGATACCCGCGGCGACACCTCGGCGGCAAGGTTCCCCCAACCCTCGATGATCGTACGAGCGTCAGGAGAGTTGCGTAGGGCATCCGATCGTTCTTGGGCCGGCGTGGGACCGTCACCTTCGAGTGCACGCCGACACAGCTCGCGCACGAGCCCGGATTTACCGCCGTACGACTTGTAGATCGTCGCTTCGGAGACTCCCGCGCTCGCTGCGATCGCGGCGACGGTGGTCGCCGTGTAGCCGTCCCGGTCGAACAGTGTCCGGGCCGTGCGCAGTGTGATCTCGTGTTGCTGTTGCGCCCGACGACGTCGCTCCGTTGAGTCGTAGGGACGTTGCGGGTTGACGGGGTCAACAATCGGTTCCATACTTTCGATCAAGCCTACTGGAATGAAAAGGACGTCGGCATGCGCCACCCACTGAGAATGGTCGAGCGACTAAGGCAAGCCGTCGACACCCACGACCTCGATGCGCTCGTCGAGTGCTTCGCGCCGGCGTACCGGAATGAAACACCCGCGCACCCTGCGCGCGGGTTCAGCGGTCGTGACCAGGTCCGCGAGAACTGGTCAAGAATCTTCCACGGCGTACCAGATGTGACCGCCAAGGTGCTCAGGACGGCCGTCGATGGCGACGTCGTGTGGTCCGAGTGGGAACTTCGTGGAATGCGCCGAGGGGGCGCGCCGTACCTCATGCGCGGCGTGATCCTTTTCGGAGTCGAAGAAGATCGAGCAGGTTGGGCCCGCTTCTACCTCGAACCCGTCGACACCAACAGCGGCGGAGTCCACTCAGCAATCACCAACCTTGTCGCCGAACGCGGCCCTTCATGACCGTCGACGTGCAGGACCAGCGGCCCGAGAAGCTCAGTCGGGCCCTCAACCCAATCATGCGGGTTCTGCTGCGCAGTCCCGTCGGCCGCCTCGTGGGCCGGTTCGGACTCCTGGAGTTCCAGGGGCGTCGCACCGGACGCCGGTACCTGGTTCCGGTCGGGCTCCACGGCGCACCCGGCGATCTCGTCGTATTCACCCCCGCCAAATGGAGCAACAACTTTGCAGGAGGCGGCCCGGCCACCCTCCACCATCGCGGCACGTCCTGTGCCGTGCGGGGAGTGCTCGTCGACAACCCATCGACTGTCGCAGAGCGGCTACGCCGACAGTTCGAAGCCGGCACGAAGCCTCGCGACGTCGGACTCAAGGTGCGGCCCGGGCACATGATCACTGCCACAGACGTTGCAGCTGTCCACCGGTCCATGATCCGCATCGAGGCGACCAACGACTGACACCAAGCAACGCTCCTCGCGACGATGCAGCCCCAGAAGCGCGATCGGCCGCGCGGTCGAAGTGCCGTTGACGGCGACGCTTCTATGTCTGTCAAGAGGCGATTGCTGGGGGTGATTGGTGTTCGAGGAGTCGCCAGACTCGTCGTGCGATGTATCGCTTGAGGCAGCGGACGACTTCTCGTTTGGACTTGCCTTCGGCGAGGCGGCGTGACATGTAGGCGCGGGTTGCTGGATCGCGTTGGAGTCGGGTGAGCGCGACGATGTAGAGCGGGTGGTTGAGGCGTCGGTCGCCTCGACGATTGAGGCGGTGACGGTTCTGGGTTTGACCGGATGTCGCCGGGATGGGTGCAGCGCCGGCGAGTCGAGCGAACGCAGCTTCACTGCGGCAGCGGCCCTGATGGGACCAGGCCAACACGAACGTCGCTGCGGTGACGTGGCCGATGCCGGCCTCGCTGAGCAGTCGGGGCGCGATCTGTTGCAGCAGCGTCGTCATTGCTCGGTCGTGATCGGCGATCTCGGTGTTGAGGTGCGTGATGCGCTGCGCAAGGGCGCGCATCGTGAGCCTCGTGCACTGTTGGGTGGCCGAGCGAGCTGATGAGCTACGGAACTTGCCACAGGTCGCTACCAGGGCGCGGGTGGTGAGGTGGCGCAGCTCGGCTCGAAGGTCGTCATCGGCGGTGACGACGAGTGCTTTGAGTTCGTTGATCGCTGCGGTCCGAGCCCGCACCGCTCCTGCTCGAGCAACGGTGTGCACTCGCAGGGCTTCGCGCTGGCCCTCATGGGCTCGCGGCGTGTTCAGCCGGTCGCGTCCCAGGACTTCTCGAGCGGCCTGGATCGCGTCGAGCTCGTCGGACTTCGCTGCGTCTTTGGTTGCCAACTCTGGTCCGGTCACCTTCAACCGGCCAGACCGGACTCACAGCTCGATAATCACACTCGGTAACCCGGTCGACTGTCGCCGAGAGGCCGCTCGTAACGGCCCAAGCCGCACACTGCATAATCCCGACCGCCAATGCCGAACGGCGACTGTCGGTGATCGCGTTACGTGCGGCACGTCGACGAGCCCAGCCTGACCGAGTGCGCCGGTACTGCAGCAAGAAGCTGAGGTAACGGGGCCGGGTTTATCGAGTGGTCCACGCCGAGCATCGACCGATCGAAAGTGTCGCTCTGGGCACGGTCGACCGCCCTCGAATGGCGTGATTGTCGAGCGGCCTCCATCGGTCGGCGGCATTACCGCTGTGGGCTCGTTCAGGCCCGTAGGTCGAGCAGGTCGGTTGCTGCGAACCAGCGGCGGGGTCGGCCGGGCCCCGGTTCTGTCAGATCGATTTCGGTGGTCAACCTGCGGTCCTTCAACCGATCGAGCACGGTGCGGGCCGCCTGACCGGACACTCCGGCGAGGTCAGCAGCGATCGCCGCAGACACCGGGTTGCGCAGCGAGGATGAGCTCCCGGGCGGCGGAGTCGACAAGCAGATCCGCAACGGCGTCAAGCCATGAGCCGGCGACAGCGGCAGCGAGTCGAGGACGACCTGAGCGAGCTGCAGCGGCGATCACCGCGTCTGCGAACCAGCGGACCCATGTGTCGGTGTGCCCGGCGCGGAACATGGTCTGCCCCGCCTATAGCTGCAAACGTCACGACGGAGCTGCGGCGACAACGGCGGCGGAACGGTGATCTGGCAGACGATCGCCATGCAGGCGTTCGAACGAGGGCTTCGGCAGACGCATCTCCACAGGGGTCGCGTTCGGTGACGACTTCGGCCGGCTCGATCGATCGAACAGTCGTTGAAGGATCTGTGCGTTGTAGGAGACACACAGAGCTACTCGGAGGGCTCATCCAGTTCGCAGACCAACAACCCCGGCCCGCCAGGGACAACTATCCGGTCGTTCCACCTAGTGAACACAGCTACGACAGGCCCGTCGTCTGGTTGGCCGAATCGCGGTGAAGACCGATCGCCATCGCGAACAGGCCGACGCCATAGACAGCAACGGCTCCGGGTAGCGCTTTCGGGATCGTCGGGGGGATGATAAGCATCACGCTGCACCAGATGCCGGTGGCGAGGGGCGTGTATCGGCGCCAGTCGTGCCAGACGTAGGCCCCGAGTGTTGCGGTCCCCACCATGAGCAGCCCAATTGCGGACAGCAGCATTCCTAGGCCGAAGACCGCGCCGACCACTTGGGCGCTGGTGTCATCGGTGAGCGCATCGCCGATCGGCAGCCCGGCGAGCTCACCGACAGCGAGCGTGAGCGTGCCGGCGACGGCGAGGGTGATGCCGTAGCGCGCCGACCGGGAGGTGCCGGCCACACCGCTGCGGCCGAAGCCCACCAGCCCGATGACGACCGCCAGATGAAGCAAGGCGTAGAGCAGCGAGACGGCGACGAACGGACCTGTTTCCCAGGGGTAGCTCCAGCGGTCGTCGGCGACATCGGTAGTGGGGATCATCAGTGTTTGGACCAGCAGTCCGACGATGGTGGTGCCGGCAGCTCCGGCGATGAAGACCGATACCGAGCGGCGTTGGTCGGTGGGTGCTGAAACGGCGACGCTGCTCACGAGCTCACGACCAGTTCTGCAATCATCCCGGCAGCGAGATGCGGCGCGCCGCCATCGATCTCGGGTGGTCCGGCGTTCGGGTCCGCGCCTGCGGCCTCCATTGCGGACATCACCTCCTCGGGGTCGGCCCCGGTGGGAATGAAGCACACCAGCAGATACCTGCCCGGCTCGTGGAGTGTCCCGTCACCGAGGACGACTTCGCCGTCCTCGTCGGGAGGAGCTGCGATCGCCAGCGCTGGAGCGCCTGGAAAGAGTGCCCCGAGCTGGTCGGGTGGCAGCGCGGTGAGCTCGGTGAGGCTTCGGGTTTCCGTGTCGGGTAGGCGGAAGGCGAGAAGCTCGTGCGCCTCCTGCGTCGACTCGTTCGTTGCGGTGATCGGGGTGTCGGTGGTCACGGTGGCGGGGACGCCGTCGAAGGCGTAGTCGCTGAGTGTGATCGTGACCTCCTGGCCAGCGTCATCGTCGTCGTCACCGCACGCAGCCCCAGCAATAGCGACGAACGCTGTCAATGCGTACAACGCAGTCCTGGTACTGCGGCGGCTCTTGGTGCTGCGGACGTGACTCCTGCCTCGGTGTTGTGTCGGGTTGCGCATCAGGTCCTCCTGTCGTTCGGTCACTATCGAGCGACAGTAGGGATTCGGGGTGGCGCCGCGCATCGGCACTGGTACGAGTCGGTCGTACGCGTCAGTACCTACGGGCGGTACGCGCCAGCACGATTGCACTCGTGCGCCAATGACGGGAGAATCGGCTCGTGCGAGCGCTCGAGCACGACGTGAGGATCAGGGTGGTGCCGCTGGTCGTGTTCGTCGTCGTGTTGCTCGCCGAACTTGCCGCAGTCCTGCTCTCCTGGGGTCTCGAGCCGTGGACCGACACTGTCATCTATGCCGTGTACGCGACGGTCATCACGGGCGCTGGCGCGCTCGTCGCCTCGAAGTACAGCCGCAATCCGATCGGTTGGTTGATGTTGTGGCTCGGGCTGTCGAATGCGCTGCTCGCCGACTTGGCGCAGGGCTACGGCTTGCGGGCCAATCAGCGTGGGTGGCCCGCCGGTCCGGCGGCGGTATGGACGAGTTCGGCCAGTGTCGTGCTGCAGATGGTGCCGCTGCTCCTTCTGTGGCTGCTCTTTCCGACGGGGCGTTTGCTCGGTCGGCGGTGGCTCGTCGTTGTCGCAGCGGGCTGCGCTGCCTCTGTGCTGGCGGTCGGGGGTTACTCGTTCAGTCATCGAGCCGACTCCGACTTCGTCACCGGTTTCAACCCGTATGTGGTGGCGTGGCTCCCGACTGGCGCGATGTGGGCCATGGGCAATGTGCTGCTCGTGGCGGCGATGATCGCCTCGGCCGCTGCACTCGTGGTTCGTTACCGCCGCGCAGTGCAGCTCGAGCGTCAACAGCTCAAGCTGTTCGCAGCGTCAGCGACGTTGGCGGTCGTGGTCCTGCCGCTCGGGCCCTTCATATGGGAGCGCTATCCGCTCGCACGCGCCGTCGTGGCGCTCGCGGTGCTCGCCCAACCCGTTGCGGTGTGTGTCGCCATGCTGCGCTACCGGCTCTACGACATCGACCGCGTCATCAGCCGCACCATCAGCTACAGCTTGATCACCGCGGTTCTCGTCGGCGTGTACGGAGTCACGGTGGTCGCGTTGGGTGCTCTCACCGGTCGCTCGTCGGCGTGGGCCACGGCCGGCGCCACGCTGGCTGCAGTAACGGTGTTCCAGCCCGTCCGCAGGCGAGCCCAGTCGCTCGTCGACCGACGTTTCGATCGGCAACGCTTCGACGCCCTCGGTCAGATCGACCGGTTCATCGAGGACTTGCGCGCCGGTCGTGCCGCGCCTGAACAGATCGAGGCGTTGCTGCGCGACGTGATCGGCGATCCCGAACTCACCATCCACTACCGCGCCGCTGACGACGTCGGCGACGTCGTTGCCGGTGTCCCGGTGCGACGCGGCGGGGCGCTCGTTGCCACCATCACCGGCACGCGTACTCAGACCGAGCGAACATCGCTCCTCGCCGAAGTCGTCGCTGCAGCGGGGTTGGCGATCGAGATCGCTGGGCTGCGCACCCGGCTCCGCCACCAGCTCCACGAGGTCGAGGATTCACGCGCCCGACTTGTCGCGGTGGCCGACGCGGAACGGCATCGAATCGAGCGCGATCTGCACGACGGCGCACAACAACGACTGGTTTCGATTGGTTTGGCGTTGCGCCACGCCCAGCACCAGCTGGGTGTGGACGATCGTCATGACGCCAGCAGTACCCTCGACGACGCTGTCGCCGAGATTGCCGTAGCGATCGACGAGCTGCGCGAGCTGGCGGGCGGACTGCGCCCCTCCAGCCTCGACGCTGGGCTGGGTTCTGCGCTGCGCGAGCTCGCCCGCCGCTCCCCGCTGGCCGTCAGCATCAGCACCACTGCCGAGCACTTCCCGCCAGATGCAGAAACCACGGCCTACTTCGTGGCCACGGAGGCGCTCACCAACGCCGTCAAACATTCGCACGCCACCCGAATCGCCCTGTGCGTCGATCAGTGCGACGGATCGCTGGTGTTGCGCGTTGCTGACGACGGCATGGGTGGTGCCGCGCCGTACGGCGGCTCAGGCCTACGCGGGATGGCCGACCGACTGGCCGCCGTCGGGGGCACGCTGACCATCGACTCGGGTGGCACGGGCACAACAGTGATTGCGAGCATTCCATGCGCGTCGTGATTGCCGAAGACCAGGCGCTGCTCCGCGAGGGACTAGCCCGGCTGTTTCGCGACGCAGGCCACGACGTCGTCGCCGCCGTCGGCGACGCCGACCAGCTGCTCGACCACATCGACAACCCAACCGAAATCGGGCGCCTGATCGACCTCGTCGTCGTCGACATCCGCATGCCGCCCACCCACACCACCGAAGGCATCGAGGCGGCGCGCACCATCAAAGATCGGCATCCCGAGGTCGGCGTGCTCGTCCTGTCCCAGCACATCGAAGTCGCTCACACCGTCGACCTCATCGCCCAGCCTGGCTTTGGGTACCTGTTGAAGGATCGCGTGCTCGAGGTCGGTGAGTTTCTCACGGCGGCAGAACGAGTCTCCGGCGGCGGATCCGCGCTCGACCCGAAGGTCGTGGCGACGCTCGTGTCACCCAAACGCGACTCGCCGCTCAGCCGACTGTCCGAACGCGAGCGTGAAGTCCTCGCCCTTATGGCCGAAGGTCTCACGAACGCGGCGATCGCCCAACGCCTCGTCGTTAGCGACCGCACCGTGGAGGCACATGTACGACATGTGCTCACCAAACTCGACATTCCCGACCACAGCGACGCCCACCGGCGGGTACTCGCCGTCCTCACCCATATTCGCTCAGCCACTGGGCCATCGCGCCCGGCCGGCTGAACCTGGCTCGGCGGGTCGCCCCCTCCGGCATCGGCACGGTAACCCGGCAGCACTGACAGTCGAGTCTGGCCGATTCGGGGAAGTCGAGGTCACCGATCGGTTCATCGAGTGGTGGTCGACGCTGTCCGACGCGCAACGGGAGGCCATGACCGACCGGGTTCATAGGAACAGCGCAGAATGCCCGCGCTGGGCGTCTGACGCAAGCGTTGTGGCGCGGGCCAAACCGCTCGGTGTCGCAGCTTGATAATCCGTCGCCGACCGAATGGCGAACCGCACACTTCAACCCAAGCCGAGCACTGCATACTTCCGGTCAATGGCGCCCGATCACCGGTGCGTCGCCAAGGCGATTCGTGGTTTTGGTTGTTCCGGGGCGGAGCATGCAGGCGTCGGGTCTTGATTCGGGCTCGCCTGGACATCGACGACGTGACCCGAACGTGTACGGGGGTGGGTTATGCGCTCTTGAGGAATCTGCGGATCTCGGCGATGACGTGATCGTGGTCTTCGACGAGTGGGTGGTGACCGGTTCCTTCGAGGCGAACCTCAACAGCGTTTGGCAGGTGGTCGAGGAGCAGACGGGAGCCGGCGACGAAGGGAGCGTCCAAGGTTCCGTAGACGACAAGTGTGGGCGTCTGGATCGATGCAAGCCGGTCGACGACGTCGAAGGTGGAGGCGTGCCGCTCAAGGTGTGTCGCGTTGTCGTTGTCGGCGAGAACCTCTCGCCGTCGGACCTCCTCGCGATGTTCGGGTGCGCCTTCTTGCATGGTTCCCATGATTGCGAAGCGTGCACGCGTGCGTTCTGCGGACTCGGGGCGCCAACGCCACCACAGCAGGTAGTTGGCGGCGCGACCGCAAACCTTCGCGAGGCGCCGGGCACCGAGCGCCTTGATGGTGGGCATCGCCATCCGGGACGGCACTCCACTGGGCGAACAGTCGATGAGGACCATCCGGCGAACCGACATCGGGTGTTCGATCGCTGTCGACAGTGCCACCATGCCGCCCATGGAATGAGCAAGAACGTCGAACGTGTCGAACCCGAGCGCCGCCGCCAGCGCATGCGCATCGTGAATAAGCTGTTCGAATGTGTACGACGCTGAGAGCGCTGACGAGGAACGGCCACTGCCTCGATAGTCGTGGAAGGCGAGCGTGAAGTGGCTCGCCAACGGCTGCAGGTCGTCGAGCAGGTACTCGAACGTCGTGCTGGGTCCGCCGCTGCAAACCACGACCAGCGGTCCTGCTCCCATCGTCTGGAACGAGATGGTGGTCCCATCAGCAAGCGCCACATCGCTCACCACCAGTCAAGCCTCGCATGCGACACCCACTACGTACGAGATCCCGCCCGTGAGCGCGACGACGTCGTGATCGACGGCGCACTCCCAGTCAAGCGATCCCGCACAGACCGACACGCGTAATCACGCGACACGAAGCTGCCGTGCCGCTGCACTGCGAAGCCCTTACGTGACGCGAGATAATCCCGTCCCGAACCCGGCGTGTGGTGGCACCTGTCGATCTCGGACACACGAGGCGTTCGTGAGCACTACCCTGCAGCCATGGGGATCGTGAACGAGTTGCTCGCTCGGCCGGGCCTCATCGGCACGGATGGCGTGGTGGGTACCGATCTTGTCGGAGCTGCCCGAATCGTGGTGACGGCCTTGCCGGGTGGTGCCGGTGTGAGTCTCGACTACGAGGTTCTCAACGGTCTCGCACCGGGACCTGTTCTCGGACGCGTCGAGCACACCGTTATCGGAACTGCTGACGATGGCACGACCATCATGGTGATCGCCCATACGCATGGCGAAAGCATCAGTGTGCTTCGCGAAACCGAGCCTGGCGTCTTCGAACAAGGTGACGGACCGGCGCCGTATCCGATGAAGGTCGTCGTGTCGGTGCCCGAGCCGGGTCGGCTACGCCATGCCTGGTGGTACGGCTCACCAGGCGAGGAACTGACCGAACGAGATGTTGCCGTACTCGAACACATTGAGCCGTAGTACCTGCAACTCGCGTTCTGGGACACGTCGGCCAATCAGTGGGCTCACGCGCCGGGTTGAAAGGTGCCGAAGCACCACACGTTGCCTTCGTGGTCCTTCGCCACAAAGTCGCGTGAGCCGTAGTTCTGGTCGGTGGGCGCCATCAGCACCTCGGCGCCTGCGGCGGCGGCACGCTGGTGCATGGTGTCGACTTCGTCGAGCGAGATGTAAACGACGGCTGGTCCGGTGTCGAACATCGATCCTTCGGTGAGCGGCCCGAGGCCGAGTGGTGCTCCGTTGAGCGAGAGTTCGACGTACTGGACGGTGCCGTCGTCGTCTTGGTGTGCCTGGTGTTGGACGAAGCCGAACGAGTCGACGAGGAACCTGGCACCTGCGGCGAGGTCGCGGTAGTGGACGACAGGGTTGATGGTGGTGGTCATACCTCTTCATCGTCCCACGTTGGAGAACTCCGACGGCACAGGCCGGTTTCTGCGTCACCTCCTCCTCGCCGGCCGAAGGCGTCGGTCGACACAGCTACTCGCCCGGCGTTCTGGGGCAGTCGAGAGGTCGTAGGTCCTTGACTGCTTACCGTTGGTTCGGGTCACGCAGTCAGTGAGTGAACGCCCAGGAGACCATCATGGGAAACTCGTCGTACCAAAACGCGCCGCCGTGTTCGCCGTCTCGTTTCGCGAGTACGACGTCGACGCTGCGTGTGCTGAGGGCATTGGCCCAGTTGGCCGCGTTGTCGAGGAACCATTGCTCCTGTCGTCCGCCAACCAGGTAGGTGCGAGGGATCGATCTCGGAAGCTCTGCGCTCGCCGGTGTGAAGCCACCGCCGGGCGACAAGCACAAGATGACGCCAAAGGTGTCTGGGTGACGCAACCCCATCGCCAGCGCGAACTCTCCACCCAACGAGGCGCCCCACACTGCGGTCCGCTCGGAACTCAGCGCGACCTTGAGGTCCGATTGCACCCAGGTTCCTACGTCCTCGACGAAGAATCGTTCGAACCCGCGGAAGCGCTCACCTCCGATCGCTTCGACATACTCGTGGAGACGCCCGTCGTCATCGTCGAGCCCGCCCACGCCGACGATCATCGTCGAGAACTCTTGAGTTGAGTCCTCGAGTGCTCGGGCGAGCCGCTCGATGTGCCAGCCACCATCAGCCGCGTACACGATGGACTCGGGCGGACCGGTTGGCACGTAGGCGGTGGCCGTACGGCGGCCGTCGAAGGTGAAGGCTTCAGTGACGAGCGCACCCCTGAGAGAGGACATCAGGGCATTCTTCCGCACCCGAGGATCCGGCGAACGTTGCCGCTCGACCGCGTTGCCGAAGTGCCGGTCGAAGGCACTCGATAACACTCACCCGGTAATCCGCTCGCGCAGCTGGAACTCGCGCCGCATCGCGGCCCAAGCCGAGCACTGCATAGTCGCGGTGACCCGGGCGCTCTTGGACACGCGCAGGCTCCCTCGGGGTCGAACGCTCTCAGTCGGTCGACGAAGATGACAGCGTGTACAACCACGAGCTTCCTAGCTACCAGTGTCCCTTTTGTCGGAATCTGAGAACAGGGGCGTCTGACTTCCCGCTCGGGTTCATTCATTTTGAAGAGCTCCCTCGCCTCGCCGAGTTGAAATCAACGGAGCCGGGATGACGACCGGCATGGACGACGAGTACTTCGAGTCGATGTACGCATCGGACCCGGATCCGTGGGGCTTCGACAGCCGCTTCTACGAGAGACGCAAGTACGACCTCACGATGGCGTCGTTCGCCCGGCCGACCTACCGGGAGGCGTTCGAGCCCGGTTGTTCCAACGGCGCCCGATCGCAAGCATGAACTCGCTCCGTACCGTCGGCTAGCATTTAGCGAGCTTTCGGCAACGCCTTCCAGCGCTTCAACGGCATCGGGGATTCCAGTCGGGCTGACTGTCGTTGGCGGGGCTTGTGGTGATTCGCTGTACGGGACCCATGACGTCGGCGTCAACGGTGAGGATTTCGTTGTCGCTCGTCCCAGCCGCCGTGCCGTGGAAGGCGATCAGGCGTCCGTCAGGCGACCAGTCCGGCTTCTGTTTCGTGCCTGGCTGGAACGTGAGCTGTCGGGCCATGGTCGTGGAGACGTCGATGACCCAGATCTGCTGTTCGGCCTCGTCTTGGCGTACGTACGCAAGTTGGCGGCCGTCGGGAGACCAGGTGCTGATGAATTCGCTTGCTGCGGTTTCGGTGAGCCGGCGTTGGGCGGATCCGTCAGCGTTCATGACGTACAACTCGGCGTTGCCGCCATCGCGGCGGGAGAAGAACGACACGTATCGGCCATCGGGTGACCACTGCGGGAAGCTGTCTTGCGCAATCGAGTCGGTGAGCTGTCGCTGTCCGTCTGAGCGTAGGTCCAGCACGTAGATGTCCTCGTTGCCTGTGCGGTCACTGACGAACGCGATCTGGTTCCGGTTCGGTGACCACGCTGGTTGGAACTCGTTGCTCGAGTTATCGGTGAGTTGGACCCGGCGCCCGCCGTTGGCCCGGACGGCGACGAGATCCGCGCCGGTCGTGTCCGTATCAGTGCTGAAAACGATCTCATTGCCGGAGGGCGACCACGACGGCTGGGTGTCGAAGTTGTCATCGGCGGTGAGGTTGCGGAGCCGGTCGCCGTCGCGGTCCAGCACCCAGATGTCCATGGCGCCTGAACGGTCACTTCGGAAGGCAAGTTGACAGCTACGCGTTCGGCGGCCGGCACTCGCTTCGTCGTTGGCGGCCACTAATCCGACGTCTGCCAAAGGGACTGTGAGCGCGGCCGCGGCCACGGCCACGGCCACGGCGAGGCGGGCTGTGCGCGAACTGGACCTTCTCATGTGAACACCTCCATGCGTTCAGGCGTCGGCGTGCTGCCGACGAGGCGGATCATGGCCGAAGGTGCTTCAGACCCAGTGGAAGTTCGGTCAAGATTCGCTGTAAGCGCTAACCGAAGCCGACCCACAGGGCGGAATGGCCGTAGGCGAGGGCGACGACAGGCCGATCGAGCTCGACCGTCTTCGTGACGCCGGCCGCTGCTGCGTCGATCACCAGGACACGCCTTCCACCTTGCAGCATCCGCCTACGACTTCGCCGACGTTGTCTTCACTGGCGCCCTCGTGGAGATCAACGCGCCGGAGGGAGACATCGTCGTCTCCAACGATCCAGAGCGGTTCGTGTTCGATGTCGATCAGGTGTACAAGGGTGAAGCTCAGGCCCGGCAGTCCGTCGTGACGGCTCGCGCAGGAGCCAGTTGTGGTCTCGAAATCAGCGGCCCGGGCCTGTTCGCGGCCCTTCGTGCTCGCCCGCCATCCCGCTCGGTATGACAGGTCCGAGTGTCGGCGTGGATGTCCGTCGGCGCTCGATGCTGACCGAGCGCGATCCGTCAGCCGATCGTGAAGCGCTGTACGCCATCGACGCCATTGACCCATAGCGATCCGAATGCCGTCTCCATGTCGCCGCCGCCGGGATCGACCGGGAGTGCAGTGATCGGTTGCCCGGTATCGCTCGACAGCTGCGCGAGCACGCCGCGGCGAACCCTCACCCACACTCCGACGTCCGACCCGTGCAGATACTGCTCCCAGTAGTGACCGGATCGTTGGATGTCCAAGAAGATGCGGTCGGCGCTGTTGTCGAGCGGATCGATGCGGTAAACGCTGCCGTCGTCGAGATGATCGACCCAGACGTGCCCGCCTGCGAGGGTGATCGCCCCGCCGCCCTTCAGCGACGGCGCCCCCAATGGGATCGTGGCGACGACCGACCCACTCGCCCTGTCGACCCGACTCACCGTGCGGTCATGGTGGTTGACCACCCAGACCGATTGATCATCGACCGCGAGATACGAGGGATCGGCGCCGACGTTGACCCGTTCCACCTCTGTCAATGACGCCGCGTCCAACTTCACGAGCGCACCTGGTGAGGTAGATGTCGCCCAGATTTCACCGTCGCGAGTCGCGACGGCGGTCAGGCCCGAGATCTCCTGGATGACCTGATTCGTCAGTGGATCGATGCGGACGAACGTTCCGGCTCCGCAGGTCGACTGCCAAATCTCGTCGAGGACGACGGTCACGCCATCCATGCACGAGCCGCGGTTGGTCTGGATATGCGCGGAGACGCTGTTGGTTGCGGGATCGATCCGGTAGACCCCCGGCGTGTTGTGATCGGACACCCACACGGAGCCGAAGCCTGCCGCCATCGCCACAGGCACGACGCCGCCCGGAAGCGCCACTCGCGTGACCAGTTCGGCCGATGTGGCATCGGCGCCCACCAAGGGGTCCGGCGGCGTCACCGTCTGAGCGGAAGCGGTGTTGGTCGGCACCGCCTGTGAAGCGCCAGCGACCTCAACCGTCGTCGGCGATCCGCTGGTGTCCGGTGACGAGCTTGGGGCCTCGCCGGCGGCGTCCGGTTCGTTCGATTCCGGCGACGGTGGCGCCGATTCCGCGTCGGGTTCCTGCGGCTGGTCGCCTCCGCATCCGACCGCCGTCGCAGCAAAGATGAGGAACGAAGCGACCGCTGGCATCCAGCGGGAGGTCTGTCGTGTGCCCGGTCGGGGAGGCGTCTGCATGGGGGCTCCTATCGCTTGAAGTGTGGTCGATGCGTAGACGCACCGTGCCACGCGACGCTGAAGAACCGATGGAGAACCACTGAGGGAACCACTAGAACTATGTCGTGAGCAGCGTCGATGCAACGCACCTCGACTTGCGCGTGCTCGGCCCAGTGCAGTTGTTGCGCGACGGCTCATCGGTCGCAATCGGTGGACCTAAGCAACGTGGTGTACTGGCGATGCTGGTGCTGGCGGAGCGGCAGCCTGTAAATGTTGCGAGACTCATCGACGGCATCTGGGGGCCGGAGCCACCGGTGGGTGCGCGAGGTGTCATTCATACCTACGTCGCCGAACTTCGGCGGGCGCTCGGGCCAACATGGAGGAGCGCGCTGCAGACGGTCGGAGACGGTTACCGCTTGCAGCTGCCGACCGGCGCAATAGACCTCGAACGGTTCGGTGACCTCGCTTCGTGCGCACGCGACAAGGTGAGCGACGGAGATCTGAGTGGCGCTCGCCAGCTGCTCGCCGATGCGATCGTCGAGTCTCGTGGAGAACCCCTCAGCGACCTCAACGACCTGCCGTTCGCCGGCCCAGCACAGGTACGACTCACCGAACTCGTCACGAACGCCCGCGAGGAAGCATTGGAGATCGACCTGGTGCTGGGCCACGCCGGCAGTGCAAGCGTCGAGCTCAGTCGTCTCGTCGCTGAGCAGCCCTACCGGGAACGTCTGTGGGAGCTCCTGGCGCTCGCGCGTCACCAGCATGGTCGACAGGTGGAGGCGCTCGATGCGATCTCGCGCGCCCGACGTCTCCTGCGCGATGAGATGGGCATCGTTCCCAACCCCCGGCTGGCACAGATCGAGCTCGCCATCCTTCGCCAAGAACCAACCGACGGTTTCTTGACGATCGGAGGATCCGTCGAGAATCACGAGCCGGTTCGAACGGTTGCCTCGGTTCCAACGCCGGGGCCGCAATCCGACGACCCGCCATCACGACCCCGGACGGTTCAGGAAGGACGGCAACGCGGTGCGCGCCATGCCGGTCGGCGCGCAGCGCTCGTGATCCTGGTCGCCGTCGTAGTGGTCCTGGCGATGGTGCTGCGCAATCGCACCGGTCCGGCCCCCTTTGCCGCTCCAGGACACGTCGGCGCCGTGAACGCAAGCTCCGGCGAGCTCCTCGCGTCAATCGAGCTCGGACGCTCGATCGTCGGAATCGTCGTTGGCGAGGATCACGTGTTCGCAACCGAGGCCTCAGGCCGAGTCATCGTTCAGATCGACCCCAAGCGTCGCATTGTCACCCGCTCATTTGCGCTGGACGGTGAACCGTGGCGACCGAGGACCGCCCGTGCAGACGTGTTCGTCCCGATCGGTGCCGGCAAGGTCGCCCGCTTGGACACGATCAGCGGACTCGTCGAACAACCCCTCGAACCACTCGGCACCAACCCGGGCCGGGTCGAAGTTGTCGAGGTGGGTGATCGAGCGTGGGCGATCGGCACCAACGGCGACATTGGGGTACTTGACGAGAGCGGAGCCGCAGTCCGCGCACACACGCTTCCCGTCGGCCTGCAACGTGTTGTCGCCGACGATCGCATTGTTTGGGCGGTCACCGACGAACGCCTCGTGGAGCTGGTGAGTCTCTCGCCACGCGACGTCCTCACCCGAGCCACCATGCGGGGCACGGGCGTCGACGTCACGGTCGGCCTCGACTCCGTGTGGGTCGTCACGGCTGACGACAACCGGCTGTGGAGAGCGGATCGGAACACCGGTGAAGTGCTCGGGACGCTCACACTTCCAGCGACACCCTCCGGAGTCGTCACCACGGATGACACGGTGTGGGTATCGACTGCGAGCGGGCAGCTGTTGGCCATCGACGCAGCCGGCGAGCGCATCACGAAGACGATCGACCTCGAGCAACCAATCGCCACCATCGCCTACGGTCACTCGACGATCTGGGTCGGCTTCGAGTAACCGTGGAGCCAAGCTGACCCGAACTGCAACGGCCCGCAGTCGAAGTAGACGCCGTCGCAGTCGCGAGACGTCGCGGTTGATGAGATAGCGCCGATCGTGGTTCCGTCGATCAGGGATGCTGTATCACGTGCCGGCTAGGCGGCCGCTAGTGCCGTGGGCTCAGGTGCTGACTCCGGTGACTTCGCCGGTCTCGTCGGTGGAGTAGGTGCCCTTGCTCAAGTCGAGCAGGACGAGTGCGTTTCCGAAGGGGTCGAGGACGACGCCAAGGCGGCCGACAGGGATGTCGAACGGCTCGGTGATGACGTGACCGCCGTTCGAGCGGAACACGTCGACAGCGTCGTCCACCGACTCGACCAACCAGTTCGGTTCGTATCCGTGCTCGGTGGTGAGAACGATCTCAGAGTCACCGTCCGGCAGCTCGAGCCCTGCCTGGCCCACAGCGTCGTTGCGCCACTTCACCCGATGCCCCAGCACGTCGACGTAGAAGCCGACGCCAGCATCGATGTCAGGCACACGAACCGTTACCGCATCGACCTTCCGCAGGATTCCCGGGACGCACATCGACCAAGTCTCGCAGCTGGATCGTGACCAGCGGTTGGGATCGCCTATGCGACTGGCGCGCTCGGTAACAGCGCACACTTTCACGGCTTGGTTCATCAACGTGGTGTGCGACTTCGGCCCTTACGTGACACGAGATAATCCCGCCCGTCGATCGGGTTGAATCTATTGGAGAAGTCCAATAGATTAGAGGACATGCCATCCGACCTGGTGTCACTTGCGGACGCGTCGAGCATCCTGGGGGTGTCGTCGGAGCGCGTCCGTCAGCTCGTCGTGGCCGGCGATCTGCCGGCGCAGCGGTTCGGACACGCATGGGCCGTCCCGATGGATGCAATCGTTGCTCGCCGGCACTCTGCTGGGTCTGGTGGCCGACCGCTGGGGGCTGTTCGGGCGTGGCGCGAGCTCGTTGATGGTGACATCGATCTGGGTCGGCCGGGTCGCTACCAGCGACGAGCAGAGGTCGTGCGCTGCGAGATGGGTGAGGCCGACTTCGAGTCAC